>JAFDJI010000017.1 GCA_019307545.1 Deltaproteobacteria bacterium
GAGACGCACCCCGCCGCCGACCTCGCGCTGTTGAAGGACTTGACCGACATCGACGTGTGGAGCTCCGGGGTGGGCTTCCGCAAGGGCTCGCTCACCCTGGAGGCGCCGCGGGAGGCCCTCGAGGAGGGGCTGGACCTGTTCGGGGAGGTCCTTCTTACCCCGCAGTACCCCAACGATGCGCTCCGGCAGTACAAGAGCCTGCGGGAGTACTGGTACATCGCGGACGGGCCGAGCCAACCCGCGGCGGTGGCCGAGACCTTGCTGGGCTACGCGTGGTATCCGCCGGACTCGCCCTACGGGATCCGACCCGATCTGGCGGAGCTGGACGCGGTGCGGCGGCGGGCGCTCCGGGAACGGCACCTTCATCGGCTCGTGTTGGCCCCGATGACGGTGCTCGTGGTGGGAGATGTCACCCGGGCCGACGTCGAGGGGCGGTTGGCCGACATCTTCTCCGATCTGGGGGCCCCGGGCGAGGCCGAGCCGATGCCTCCCTTCGAGGGAGCAACGGAGAGCGTGGTGTACGCGGTGGACATGCCGGGTCAGGAGCAGGCCACCATCGGGGTGCGGTTCGCGGGGCCGTCGATACAGCACCCGGACCGGATCGGACTGGAGGTGGTGGACTGGGCGCTGGGCGGGCATTTCCTGTCCCGTCTCAACCGCAACCTGCGCGAGGAGAAGGGCCTGACCTACGGGGTGGGCTCGTCGTTGAGCATCGGCCAGACCCATGGCACCTGGAGTGCGTCGGTGGAGGTCAAGGCCGAGAACACCGCCATCGCCATCCGCGAGATCGAGTGGGAGATCGCGCGGGTGGTGGAGGAAGGGGTCACGGCCGAGGAGGTCGACGCCGCGTGGCGGGAGTGGGTCTCAGACTGGAACACGGTCCAGCAGACGGCGGGCAGTGCGTTCAGCTTCTACGTGGACCTCTTCGAGAGCGAGCGCACCCTGACGGAGGTGCGCGGCGAGTTGGATGCCATCGCGGCGCTCACCCCTGAGGACACGCGTCGGGTCGCGGCGGCCTGGCTCGGGCCGGAACAGCCGCGGATCTGGGTGGTCGTGGGCGACCGGGAGGTGATCGAGCTCCAGTTGGCGGCACTGGAGGGAGAGGTGCGCTGGGTCACCCCGGAGCAGGCCATCCTCGGCGATCTGGAGGAGTGAGCCACGACACGCTCGTGCTAGGGTTCTCCGGCCCTCGGAGGACCCGCTGATGACCCATGAAGACGACGACCTCGACGAGTTGGATCTGGACGAAGACGATGACTCACCCCGGTCCGGGTTGGCCGCCATCGTGCTCCCCTTCGGCACCGCGTTGGTGGCCCTCGCGGTCGGTGCCCTCGTCGGAGGCGTGATCGTCGGGCTGATGCCGCGGAAGACCAACCTGGTCGAGGTGTCGAAGGACCTGACCAACGAGGAGATCGACGCCCTGTGCGCGCCCAAAGTGGCCGAGGCTGCGGACGACCTGGAGACCGCGACCGAGAAGGTGCGTACCCTGGAAGCCCAGATCTCGGCCAAGGAACGGCAGGTCAAGACGCTGGAGTCCGAGATGTCCCGCCGCTACACCAAGGGCGAGGAGTTGGTGGCCCAGCTGAAGTCAGCTCGGGCCGAGCTGTCGGTACTGGAGGAGCGCCTGGATACGGCCATCGACGAGAAGGAGGAGCTGATGGTCCTCCTCAGGAAAACCGAGGTGGCGCTGGAGGACCAGGTCATCAAGACCGAGCTGGCCAAGGATGAGGGCCTGATCTTCAAGTGGCGGAGCTTCGTGGGACTGGCCCAACTCCAGATCTGCGAGAAGGGCGCGCGGCGCAAGATGGGGCGGTGCCGGGAGACCGTGGCCGCCGCCATGGACTCCACCGTCCGCTCGGGGTTCGAGGCCTGCCTAGAGTCCGGACAGGAGATCCCCACCCTGGTGGAGGCCGAAAAGGGCGAGGATCTGCCCGCCTTCAGCCAGTGGATCGATCAGGACTCCCGCCAGACACGGGGTTGGTACATCCGCCTGTGCGACCCCACCCTGCCCGAGCCGGACCAGTTCCAGGACCTGGACCTCGAGGAGACCACCCGGCAGGCGCTCGGGGACGAATAGGCCCACCGGGAACGGGAGCGGCGGGAACGTTCAGCAGGTCGAGGGGCGGAACTCCCCCGTACACGGGTCCACGTCCACCGCGTCCAGCGCCTCACGCATCCATGGGCTGTCCGGGTCGTCGCAAACCAACAGCATGCGAGCGGCGGCGAGCTGGACCGCCGGGTGGTCCGACCACACCGCGGTGGTCAGGAAGAAGGCCTTGATGGGGTCGACGGCGCCGGTCTCGAGCCACTCCCGGCATCGGGCGCAGGCCATCAGCGCCCGATCGAGCGTCGGGCTTTCGGGGAAGGGGAACAGCTCGAACGGACGTGTCGCGTCACGGCTCTCGCACAGCTCGCACCGCCCACGCGATCGTCGAGTGAGGTCCTTCCCCAACACCCCTAAAAGGGGGCGCTGTCTGGCTGCCCGTCTGGCCATCGGCGGTCGTTAGCCTGCCAATTGCCGACGCGCCACATGCCGCTACCCTCCCGTGGGTGATTCGGCAGCGCGGAGCCGGGATGCGACGGCCTCCCAGAGTCCTCCCGAGGGGACCTCGGCGACCAGGATGACGGCGTAGTCTTCTCCGTCTAGCGCTCGGAGCATTCGGTAGAGCTCCCGTGCGTAGGTTGCCGCGTCCTCGGGGGCAGTCACCCAGTGGACCCGGGCGCCGGGGGGTCGCTGTGGCGCAATCACTGCCACCGGCCCCGTCTCCAGGGCCACCGCAGCGGCGAGTTGGTCCCACGCGAGCACGCGGAGCGGAGTTCGGGGCCGGTAGCGGGGCGTCACGCCGCCATCCGGAAGTCGCACGGGGCCCCCCAGCACCTCTTCGAGCGCATCGCGGGTCACCGCCCCCAAGCGCAGCACCAGCGGCGGGTCGTCTGCCAGGGAGAGCACCGTCGACTCCAGCCCCACCGGGCACGCGCCGCCATCGAGCACCAGGTCGACCGCGTCTCCCAACTCGGTGCGCACATCGTCGGCGCTGGTGGGGCTCACTCGCCCCGAGCGATTCGCGGAGGGCGCGGCCACCCCCCCGCCAAAGGCCTCGAGCATCGAGATCGCCAGCGGATGGCTGGGGACCCGGAGGCCCACCGTGTCGCGCCCACCCGTGACCACGTCGGAGACCCGCGCCGTTCGGGGGACGATCACCGTCAGGGGCCCGGGCCAGAAGGCGTTCGCGAGGCGGCGAGCGGGCTCCGACCATTCCCCCCACGCCTCGAGCCGTGCCTCCGGGCCGAGGTGCACCGTCAGCGATCGGCCCGGCGGCCGCCCCTTGGCGTCGAAGATCCGGCGGACCGCTCCGGGGTTGTCGGCGTCCGCTCCGAGGCCGTAGACGGTCTCGGTCGGAAAGGCCACCAAGCCCCCGCTGCGGAGGACCTCGACCGCGCGCTTCACCGGGTCCATGGCGGCCTTCGCTTCAGGGCGCGGCGGAGAGGGCCGGGGGAGGAACCAGCGGCACCGTCTTGGGATCGCCGGGGCTGGGTACCAGCTCCATCTCCCCCACCAGCACCGAGGGGGCACTGATCCAGGTGGGCAGGCCCTCGGTGGGCCCGTAGGTCCAGGGGTTACCCATGGTGCTCGCCATGAAGCTCCCTTCCATCTGCTCGCCGGCGGCCACGATGTCGCGCAGCACGAAGCGCTGCACCCCGGCGAACTGCGCGCCCCGCAGGTGCTCCTCCCGACCGTCCGTGTAACGCCGCACGATCTCCACCGGCATCGGAAGCTCGCTCCGTTCTGCGTCCAGGTACGAGGCCCCGCCCGAAGCCAGGTTGCGCGCCGCCGGGTCCTGGAGACGCCGCACGACCACCACGTAGTCCCGCCCGTAGGACGAGGCGAGTCGGAGGGCCTTGCTCCGGAGCTTGGTGGGGCTGAGGTGGCGGGCCGGCGTCACCTCGAGCTGCGCCGGGCGTCCCTCCGCCCGCGACCCCAGGCCGCCCCGGGCGTGACCGTTACTCTCCCCCAGGTCGATGCGCGGGACCCGGGACATGAACAGGCTGCGGACGATGCCGTCCGTCACCGCGGTGACCGCCTGGGCCGGGGTGCCTTCGGCGTCGTAGGTGAAGGAGCCGGGATGCTCCGGATTGTCGCGCGGGTCGTCGGTGACCGTCCAGCCCGGGGGTAGGACCCGGCGGGACAGCCGCACCGCATCGTGGCGTCCTCCCCCCAGCTCCCCGAAGAAGCTGTCGAAGGGCACCTCGGGTGGAGTCCCCTGGAGTTGCGGGACCAGGACGTAGCGGAACAGGTCCAGCGCGGCGCCGTCCTCGAAGATCACCGGTCCGACGTACTCTTCCTCCAGCGGGGTCGATTCCGCTGTGGCGAGCAGGTCCCGGGTCATCCGCTCGGCCTCGGCCACCATCGCCTCGCGGGGGGGGAGGTCGGATGGGTTGCGGACCGTCCACAGTCGCTGGTCGGTGAGCAGCATGCCGTCCACTGCGCGGACGTGCACCGTGGCGCGCACCGTGGTCTCCTCCACCGGGTAGCGCAGTCGGGTGCCCTCGGTGTCGAGGATGAGGATGGCCCCCCCCTCGTGACCGAGGTGCACCGCGCCCAACTCCAGGGTCGCCCCGTTGTCGGGCGTCACCGCCATGGCCCCGGAAAGCTCACGGGCGAGGTCGCGCAGCGGCTCGGCTTCCCCGGCCCCACCGGAGCCCTGGTCGTCGATCACCGCCCCGATCAGGGTGTAGTCCCCGGGGTAGTCGTCCGGGGGGGTGAACTGGGCGGCCTTGCGCGCGTACTGCTCGACCGCCTCCTTGTAGGCCCGGTCGGTGACCCGCCAGGCGGTGTTGCGCGCCGCCCTGGACGAGCTGTCCAGGGTCAGCGGGTTGCTCTGGAAGCCGTTCTGCCAACCCCCAAACCCGGTATTGTCGAAGGAGGGCTCGCCGACACGCACCTCCACGAAGAGGATCCGAAGCGGGTCCGCGCTGGTCTTGACCAGGGTGCCGAGGGAGGCCCGGGCGTCCACCTGTTCGAGGGTGAGTGCCTTGTAGCGCAGGTTGTACACCGGCGGCGCGTCCGGAAGGCTCAGCTCGGCGACGCTGCGCTCGAGCTCTTCGACGAGTGGCTGGAGGAGCGGATCGTCGGGCAGCCGTTGGGCTTCCGCGGGCGCCGCGAGCAGCAGACCCAACCCCAGGGTCACTCCGTTCATCGTGGGGCTCATCGGGCCACCTCCGCGGCGCCGTCGTCGCTTGCCATGGGCTTGGCGAGGAGTGGCGGGCGCTCCTGCTGCTTCTCCTTGAGCTGGAACTCCAGCCGCTGGAACAGCAGGTTGGGAGCCACCGAGGAGACCGGCACCCAGCCGCTCTCCGCCCCGCAGTGCCCATTGAACACCTGGAGCGAGTCCGAGGCCGCGATCAGGTTGCTGAACGCCGCGAACGGGGTGCCCACCAGGTCGATTCCACGCACCAGCTCGTCGGGCCGGCCATCGGCGTAGACGCGCCAGCTCGCACTCGCCCGCACGTTGAAGGCGTTGGGCATCTGGCGCCCGGTGAGGGTGAAGCCCCCGTCGATCTCCTCCACCACCACCCCGTACTCCAGGCCCTGCGCCCGCACTTCGGCGAGGAGCATCTTACGGAGCTCCGCGTCGCTGACCGTCCTGCGGGCCTCGACGATGGTGTTGCCCATGCGGGTCAGCGGGGCCCGTCCGGCCATGCGGCGAGCGTGGCCGTTGGACTGGTCGAACCCGGGGATGGGGGAGCGACCCATGAGGAAGCCCACGAAGATGCCGTCGTCGACCAGGTCCGCGCGCTGGGCGCGCGTTCCCTCGTCGTCGTAGACATAGAACCCGTTGAGGTCATGTCCGGCGAGGTGAGCCACGGTGGGGTCGTCGAAGACGTCGATGAACTCCGGGAGGATGGGCCTGCCCACGTAGTCGGCGAAGGTCTTGCCCTCGTCCTCTCGCTTCTGCCTGTGGCCCTCCACCCGGTGTCCGAGCACCTCGTGGATGAACACCCCCGCGGCCTTGCCGGCCAGGATGACCGGGCCGGAGTACGGCTGCCCGCGAGGGGCCTGCACCAGTTCCTCCAGGCGCGCGACCGCCTCGTCGGCCCACACCTCCAGCTCCTCCGGGGCAGGCAGGGCCTCGGGCCGGTGCAGGTCCTTGGAACGGAACACCCGCACCACATCGCCGTCCGGAGCGGTGCTGGAGAGGTCCATGGTCATCCGGAGCCGGGTCGTGCCGTGCACCAGGCGGGTCCCTTCCGTGTCCACGAAGGTCTTCACCACCCGCAGCGAGGCGAGGGACACCGAGCTGCGGTGCACCACGGGGCTGGCGTCCAGGCGCTCGGAGATCTCGACCAGGGTGGTCTCCCACGCACCCCTGTCGAGCTCGATCGGCGAGACCTCGCGGTGATCGACCGTCGGGGCCGTGGCGAGTGTGAAGTCAGGGGCGGGACTCTCCTCCTCGACCTTCACGTTGAGGTTGGCGCGCACGATCACGATGCGCTCCGCCGCGTCGCGATAGGCACGGTCCAGCTCCTTCCACACCTCGTGGCGAAGCGCGGCCTCCGGGGCATCGTCCAGGGGAAAGTCGTTCCGCCGACGGTCCCCTCCCTCCATCGCGCTGAACCCGCGCAGCTGGTGGGTGCTGTCCAGGGCCGGGTCTCCAACGCGGATGTCGACGTCCAACAGACGCTCCCGCTTCAGGCTGGAGGCGGAGAGTGCCCCGTCCCGAGCGGAGATGGTGCCCTGTTCCCGGTCCTCCACCACGACGGCGGCGTAGTGGGGCTTCTCGTCCTGCTCCGAGAAGACCGCCATCGCGCGGTCGAGCTCGGAGGAAAGGACCTCCTCCACGGAAGCAGCCTGGGCAACGCCCAGGACAAGCAGAAACAGCAGCAAGGTCCACCCTCCAGCGAGGCAGCCTAACCCCGCATCGAGGAATGACTCGTCCGGACGGAGCCGGTTTCCGTCATCTTCGGTCTCGGCCCCGGGTTCGACTTCTGGACCGTGTCCGTCCAATATCGGGGGGATGGGATCGTTTCCTCCCGATGACGACCCCCGGAGCCGTCCAGTGAACGCCACCGCGACCGTCGAGGACCGGTTCGCTCGCTTTCGGGAGGCCCTGGTGGGCTTCCTGAGGCGGCGGACTTCGCCCCAGGCCGCGGAGGAGCTGGCCCAGGAAGTCTGGGTCCGCGTGCTGCGAGCGGCGCCGGATTGCGAGGACGATGCTGCCTTCCGCGCCTTCATGTACACCGTTGCCCGCCGGCTCCTCATCGATCACCATCGCAGGTTCGCGAGGCGGCCCGCGGTGGTGTCCCTGGACGATGCGAGCGTCCAGGTCGCGCGGAACCCCTGGAATCCGGAGCACCAGGTGCGAGCGGACCAGGTACTCGCCGCGGTCAACGTGGAGCTGGACGCCATGAAGCCCGAGCTGGCCGAGGTGTTCCGGTGGCGGATGACCCTGGACGTGTCCTTCAAGGAGATCGCGGACCGGCAGCGGGTCTCGTTGAGTACCGCGCTGGGACGCATGCATCAGGCGACCCGGCGGATTGCCGTCGCCCTTCGCAGGGCGGGGTTGGCAGACATCGAACGGAGCGAGCCATGAGCTGTGAGCACGCGAAGAGCACCACCCTGTTGTGGCTGTACGGAGAGGGCGACGAGGCGCACCTGCACCATGTCGCCGCCTGCGCGGAGTGCCAGGCCGTGGTGGCGGAGCACGAGGCGGTGGCGGGGCTGGTGGGTCCGATCGCCGCGGACCTGGCCGTTTCCGAGGCGATGCCTGCCGACCCCATTCCGGCCAATCGGGTGCCGTGGCGGTGGATGGCCGTGGCGGCGGCCGTGGCGGCGTCGATCCTGGTGATGGGGCATCTCGCGCCCGCGCCGGGAGGTCTGGACCGGACCGGGGACACCGCTGTGGCCGTGCTCGAGGCGCCCCTCGCCAGCCCGATGGCCGTGGACGGCCTCTTCACGGCCGCGCTGGACGCCGATCTGGATGCGCTGGACGCCGACCTGGACTGGATGGCCGCCGACCTGGAAACCCTTTGAGCTGGAGGACGACCATGTCCCGAACCCTCTGCTGCCTGGTGTTGGCGGGCCTGTTGGGCGCCCCGCTGTTCTCTGCACCGGCGTGGGCCGGTCCGGAGGAGCCCGCGTGGGAGGAGTTCGACCGCCTTCCGCCCGAGGCCCGGGAGCGGCTGCTCCACCGGGAGCGGGAGATCTTCGAACGGATTCGCGAGCACGATCCCGGGTTGTTCGGGGAGCTGATGGGAATGCGTGAGGCGGCCCGGGAGGACCCCCACGTCCGCCGGGTGTACCTGGCGAGGCTGCACCGGGCCTCCATGGAGATGCACCGCATCGACAGGGACCCGGAGCGGCTGGAGAAGGAACGACGCATGCACGAGCTGCGCCGCGAGCTCCACGAAGAGGCCCGGGGCATGCACGAGTTGGAGAAGGCGGAGCACGAGAGGCACCGCGCCGAGATGGAGCGGACGGCAGGTGAGCTGTTCGACCTGCGCCAGGCCGAGCGGCGCGCTCGGCTCGAAGAGATGGAGCGCCGCCTGGAGGAGATGCGGGTGGAGATCGAGGCGCGCGAGGCCGAACGCGAGGAGATCATCCGCCGCCACCTCGATCAGCTCATCCTCGGCCCCGCAGAACTCTAGCCTCCGGGAGGAACCGATGTACCGAACCGCCCTCGTCGCCATCGTCCTGTCGCTGTCCGTGCCCGCGTTGGCCCGTGGGCCCATGGACGGTCCCCCCGGGTTCCGCGGCCCACCGCCGCGCGAGGTGCCGCTGGATCCCGCCCTTCGGGCGGAGCGGGAGGCGGAGCTCCTGGAGTGGGTGCAACAGCAGTCGCCGGAGCGCCACGCGCGCCTCCTGGAGCTGCGGAGATTGCGCCCGGAGGCCTATCGCCATGCGCTGCGGAAGGCCGCCGGGGCCCACCGGATGGCCGACCGTGATCCCGAGGCCTTCGAGATGAGACATCGCTCACGCGAACTTCGCGCGGAGATCGGCGAGCTGAGAGAGGAACTCAAGGAGCTGCCGAGGCGCGAGCGAGCAGAGGCGCGCGAGGACCTCGAGGACCTGGCCGGGGAGTTGTTCGACCTGCGCATTGCGCTCGAGCAGCGGCGCATCGAGCACAGGCAAGCCCGGCTGGAGGAGATGGAGGCGCGGATCGGGGAGGCCCGGACCCGCATCGAAGAGGAGGCCGCCGCCCGCGACGAGCACATCGAGCGGATCGTGGAGCGCGCGATCTCCGAGGAGTAGGCCCCAGCAGCTTGTTGCGCATAGCGCTCCAAGCTGCTCTTCAATCGACGCGCGGGCTATCCGGCCACTGGTAGGTTTCGGCTTCCTTCCGTCCTCGGACGCTGGAGGGTTTGGAGGTCCGGGAAGGTCGAGGGCGTCCTGCGGGCGTCAGTCCAGCCGAAGCCCGTGGCCGGGCCCACGCTACCGGATGCGCTTGCCCGGCTTCTTTGCCTTGGACTTCTTGACCTTCTTGGGTCGGGTCTTGCCGTGCGTTCCCCGGACGAGCTTGCCCTTCTTGGAGCGCTTGTCGCCTTTTCCCATGCGGTTCCTCCAGTGCGTCTGACCTGATAACCGGCGGAGGTCGGAGCGCCCTAGTTCTTACGCACCTTCGTCCGCGACTGGGTCTTCGTGCGCTTCATGCGGTCGCGCCGACCGCTCACGGAGGACGTGGGGTCCCAGTCGGCGGTGCGGGTCGCCGGAGGGCGGTTCGCGTCGCAGTCGCAGGCGCGGCCAGACGGTCGCCAACCGGTCCCGCCACAGACCGGACAATCGGCGCGGGATACCGTCTCCTCCATGCCCCCTTCCCCGGCGAGCTTCGCGCGGAGGGCCTGATCGATGGCGGCTCCCTCGAGCCCCAACTCGTGGGGGTCGTTGCCGAATCGGTCGTAGAAGCGGCGCCGGCGGGAGTTCCGGAGCAGCTCGTAGGCGCGGGTGATCTCGGTGAAACGGGTGATGCCTGCGTCGCCCGCCTTGTCCGGGTGGCACCGCTTGGCGAGTCGACGGTACGCGGCCTTGATCGCGTCTTCGTCGGCGTCGGAGTCGACACCGAGCACCTGGTAGGGGGAGGGAGCGGCTGGCACGAGAGCAATGTACCGTTTCGGGCCGACCGGTTCACCTCGATCAGGTCGGCGGGATCCCGGGCTCCGCCAACTCCTGCTCCTGGAACCAGGCAATGGTCCGTCGGAGCCCCTCCTCCTGGGAAACGCGCACCGTGTAGCCCAGGTCGGCCTTCGCCGGCTCGATGTCGTACCAGTGTTCGCGGGCCAGGGCGTCCACCAAGAAGCGCGTCAACCGGGGCTGACTCTTGAGCCGGAGGGCCCGCCAGGTCCACTCCATCGCCCCGCCCAGCACTCGCGCCAGGCCGTACGGAATCCGCCGCTCCACGGGTGGGGCGCCGATCCCCTCGAACAGCTGGTTGGTGAACTTCCACATCAGGATGGGCCGGTCGTCGGAGATGAAGTACGCCTTTCCGGCACAGGGGACGGCATGGTCGGTGAGCGCGTCCGCGGCATCGAGGTGGGCCCAGGCCGCGTTGTCGATGTAGGTGAAATCGACCCGGTTGCGGCCCTCCCCCACGATGAGCAGCTTCCCGGAGCGGTGCCGCTCGATGACCCTGGGGAACAGGTGGACGTCGCGCGGCCCGTAGATCAGGTGGGGGCGGAGCGCCACGGTGGCGAGATGGCGGCTGTTTGCGTCAAGCACCATCTGCTCGGCCACCGCCTTGGTATGGGGGTAGGGGCTGCTGTGCTTCCGGGCATAGGGGAGGTCGCGGCGGCCGTCCGCCACGTCGGCGTCGTAGCCGACCACCGACGGGGTGCTGGTGTACACCAGCTTCGGGACGCCAGCGGTCTCCAAGGCGTCGAGCAGGTTTCGGGTGCCGTCCACGTTGGTGGCCCAGAACGCGTGGAGCGGCCCCCAGAAGTCGGTCTTGGCAGCCACGTGGAACACCACGTCCATGTCCACGACCGCGGTGTGGACCGCCTCCCGGTCGCGAAGGTCGACCTGCAGTCCTTGGGCGCCGGTGGCCTCGACCTCCGGGTAGCGTCCGCGGGCGAGGAACGTCACCTCGTCGCCGCGCTCCCGTAGCAACTCGATGATCCGGCGGCCCAAGAAGCCGCCCCCCCCGGTGACCAGCGCCTTCATGCCCCCACCGACCGTGCAGCGGGCAGGGTACGGGTCGCCCACTTCCTGAGTTCCTCACGCCGGATCTTGGCGTTGTGCCGTGCGTCCACCGGGAACCCCGGATGGGCCAGCACGTCCTCCACGATCCCCGACCAGCGGGTGCCGTCCGCGAGTCCGAGGACCTCCCGCTCCAGGTCTTCGCTCCAGGTGACTCCTATCTCCAACTCCACGCAGAGCACCGGCACCTCGGTGCCTCGCTCCCCCACACCGACCAGCGCGGTGCGCAGCACGGCCGGGTGCTGGTTGAAGATGCCCTCTACCGGGACCGGCGGGACGATGCCGTTGCGGGTCTCCAGCCGGTGTGCCTTGCGCCCGCAGAACCAAAGTCGGCCCTGGTCGTCCAGACGACCCAGGTCCCCGGTACGGTGGAGGATCGCGTCCCCGCGAGCGATCTTTGCCGCCGCGTTGGCGTCGGGAAGGTCCGCGTACGCCCGGCTCACCACTGGTCCCTCGAGGACGATCTCCCCGAATTCCCCCTCGGGGACGTGCAGATCGTCGGACCACGACGGGACCGGATCGTCGGTGATGTGGATGAGCCGCACCGTCATCCCCGGGAAGGGCCGCCCCACGCAGGTCCCGTGGCCCCGCTTGGTCTTGGCCCAGCTCTCGCCGAGAATCTCGTCGCTGTCGATGTGGGTGGCAGTCATCCCTTCGGTGGCGCCGTAGTTGACGTGCAGGGTGGCCTCTGGGGCCAGGTCCCTGAGTTGGCGGTGGAGTGCACAGGGGACCGGGGCGACCCCGGTGAGGACGTCTCGGAAGGGGAGCGAGATGCCGTGCTCGGTGCAGTGGCGGAAGAGCTTGCGCAGCACCACCGGCGAGGCGAAGGCCGTCTCGGGCGACCACGCGGAGATCGCCTCCACCAGCTTGGCCGGGTCCACCGTGGCCGGGCGTGAGAGGTCCATGTCGGGCACCACCGAGGTGATTCCCTGGACGACGTCGAACAGCACGTATGCCGCGAAGGTCTCCAGGTTCACTCGCCCGGCCACCCGCCCCAGCGGCGCTCCGGCGAGGCGGGACACCGCGTGGAAGGCGCCATGGGTGTAGGACACGCCCTTCGCGGGTCCCGTGGAGCCGGAGGTGAACACGATGCCCACCTCGTCGTCGGCCGCGTAGGATTTCATTTCGAAGGGCTCGTCCGGGCCGAGGCACTGCTGTAGGGTCACCCCGCCCCAGAACCACCGGTCGCCAGCGGTGACCAGGATGTCCGCTGAGGAGAAGGGGCGGCGGACGAAGGTGCGCACCGCGTGCACCAGGGGGGTCGCGATGACGGCTCGGGGCCCGATCTGTCGGATGCAGCGGAGGACGGCGGGCAGCCCCATGCCGGGGTCGACGAGGACCGGCACCGCGCCCAGCTTGATGGCTCCGAACAGCACCTCGTAGAAGTCGATGGACGGCTTCATCAGGAACAGGGTGCGGTCGCCGCGGCGGAGACCGCGGTCGGCGAGGCCCCGCGCGTAGCGGTCGGAGCGGCGGTGGAGTGCCGCGAAGGTCGCCGTCTTCCAACGCGGCCCACTCACGTCCCGGACGTCGGGAAACACCAGGGCGGTGCTTTCGGGACGGATGGAGGCCTGTTCTCCGAGCAGGGCGCCGATGTTGTAGGACGCGATCACGGAGCCGTCTCCAGCGGGAGCGGGTGGCGGGCGAGGAAGTCGCGCACCAGGGGAACGACACGCTCGTGGGCATCCTCCATCACCCAGTGGCCAACATCGGCCAACGCGTGGACCTCGGCCCGGGGCAGGCGCTCCTCCCATCCGCGGCGGAACTCGGGGGTGAAGCAGAAGTCCTTCTCCCCCCAGATGAGCAGCACCGGGCAGTCCTCCAGGGCGGTCAACCCGGCGTCGATGTCGAGGAACAGCTGGCGGGTGGGGTGCTCCTGCTCCAGGGGGATGTCCTGGACGAAGTGCAGGATGGCCTCCCGGTCCGCCCAGGAGCGGTGGGGTGTCAGGTACCCGCGGGCGACGGGACCCCCGATCCGGGTGCGGTCGGCGACGGCACGCAGCAGCGCCACCCGGAGGAACCCGTTCAGGCCCAGGATGAGCGCCGGCCCCACGCCCGGCCACCGGCACATCCGGATGGACAGGGGCAAGCTACCCTCGAACACGGCGGTGTTGAGCAACACCAACCGGCGGATCCGTTCCGGGTGCCGCACCGCCATGCCCAGGCCGATCGGTCCGCCCCAGTCGTGGACCACCAGGGTGACGTCGCGCAGATCGAGGGTCTCGACGAGGTGGGAGAGGTGCGCGATGCGGTCCTCGAGGCGGTGGAACCCGGGGGGCTTGTCGGAGAGACCACATCCGACGTGGTCGGGAACGATGCATCGATGGTCTGCAGACAGGCCCTTCACCAGGTTTCGCCAGTAGAAGGACCAGGTGGGGTTGCCGTGGACCATGAGCACGGGGGGCCCCTCTCCGACGTCGAGGTAGTGCATCCGCACCCCGTCACCCACCTCGAGGAATTGGCCTTCCCAGGGGTACTCGTCGCGAAGGGCGGCGTCTACCAAGAAACCCCCATCATCATGCACCCCAGGCCCGAGCCGACGGCCCAGCAACACAGCTCCTGGCCGGCCACGATGCGGCCCTGGGCTTCTCCGAGGGCCAGGGTGAGCGGAAGCGAGGTGGGACCGACGTTCCCGAGGTAGGGGAAGGTGAGCAGCGCCCTGTCCATCGGTAGCTCCAGGCGCCGGAACACGTGGGAGAAGTGGGCCAGGCTCACCTGGTGGCAGACGAACTGGTCGATATCGCCCGGCTGCCAGCCCATCTCCTCCACTAGGAAGGGGAAGGTCTCGACTGCGAGGTCGACGCCGTGGACCAACAACCCGTGGGCGTTGGCGCGCATCTCGTGGAGTTGGCCGAGGCACAGGTGGTTGTGCTGGGTGGCGGTGCGCCACACGGCGCTGCGCAGTCGATGCCCGGTGCGGGAGCGGTCCATTGGCACCACCACCGCGGCGGCGGCACCCTCGCCCAGGGTGAGCGAGGCGAAGTTGTCGCGGAAGGTATCGATGGTGGCGTCGTCAGAGGCGAGCCGTTCCAGGGTGGCCATGATGCCGGCGCGCGGGGTCTCGGCGCAGCTCACCACCGCCACCCGGGTCTGCCCCGCCTCGACCATGTTGGCGGCGAGGAGCAGCCCATTGAGGAACCCCAGGCAGGCGTTGGTGACGTCGAAGGCGAAACAGTGCGGACCAACCCCGAGTTGCCCCCCCACCAGGCAGGCGGTGGCGGGCTCCAGGTAGTCGCGTGACACCGAGGTATTGATGAGCAGGTCGACCTCGGAGACGTCGATACCCGCGCGTTGCAGGGCACGCTCGGCGGCCATGGCAGCCACGACAGAGGGCTGGGTCCCCTCGTCGAACCACCGACGTTCCCGCACACCGGAGAGGCTCTCCACCTGGCCACGAGGCATGCCCAGGCGCTGCAGGGTGCGGGCGAAGGTGGCTTCGAGGTCCTCGCTCCGAACCACCTTCGGGGGGAGGACGTACCCCACCGCCTCGATACCGACGTTGTCGAACTTCATGTGCCGTTCTGTGGCCCCTGGATGGCCGACCCGCGTTCGTAACCTACTGTTGGGTTGCAGTCGTCCGTCGGGTCCGATACCCGAGTCTCGCCTCGTTTTCGGAGACACCTATGATGCGGAAGTTCGTCGTCGCCCTGTTCGTGGTTTCCATGAGCGTCTCGGTGGGCTGCAAGAAGCAACCGCCTCCGACGCCTACCCCGGCACCCGCGCCCGCTCCGATCTTGGAGGCGCCGGCACCCCCGCCAGCACCCCCGCCGGTGGTGGTGCAGCCCCGGGCGCTCGAGCGGGTGCAGTTCCACTTCGACTCCACCGCGGTCACGGGCGGCACCACGCAGGCGATCACCCACAACGCGGAGATCCTGCAGGAGTTCCCCAGCACCCGCGTCGAGGTCCAGGGTCACGCCGACGAGCGGGGTACCACCGAGTACAACCTCGCGCTCGGGCAGCGCCGCGCCGAAGAGGTGAAGGAGCGCGTGAGCCGTATGGGGGTCAGCAGCTCCCGGCTGCAGACCATCTCCTACGGCGAAGAGCGGCCCATGGCGCGCACTTCGAGCGAGGACGCCTGGGCCCAGAACCGTCGCGCAGAGTTCCGCGTCCTGGCCAGCGGGCAGAACGAGCCGGTAGAAGGCACGGTCCCCTAGGGCGGGCTGGTCTTGCCACGGTCGCGTCGCGGCACGCCTGTCGCACAGTCCACCGCGCGGCTGCTGTGGGGGCTCGTCGGTGCGAACGTACTGGTGTACGTGGCCTGGCAGATGGCGATTCGACAGGGGGAGGAGAGTCTCTGGGTCGGGGTGATGGCCGACCACTTCCTGGTCTCCCTGGAAGCCATGTTCGCCGGGCGGGTGTGGACCCTGCTCACCAGCGCCTTCAGCCACATCGATCCCTTCCACCTGTTCGTGAACATGCTCGCGCTGTGGGTGTTCGGCCGCGATGTGTACCGGGTGACCGGCTCGAGGGGTTTCCTCCACCTGTACGTGGTGGGCGCGCTGCTCGCGTCCATCGGGCACGTGGCCTACTCCCTGCTCTCCGGGAGTCCGAACCCCGCCCTGGGTGCGAGCGGATCGGTGATGGCCATCGCGGTGGTGTTCGCGGCGCTGTATCCGCGGCGGATCCTGTTGGTGAACTTCTTCATCCCGGTGCCTGCAGCCCTCGCGGTAGCCGCCTACGTGGTCCTGGACGCCTTGGGGGTCTTCGGGGGGACCACCGACAACGTGGCCCATGCCGCCCACCTCGGCGGAGCCGCCTACGGGTTGCTGTACTGGCTCATCGTCTTGCGCCGGAAGCGGCTGCCGCGCCAACGCCGCGGATAGGGCTCCGCCTCAAGGGGTGTAGGCCGCCGGGTCGGTCGTTCCCTGCAGCGACTGGGCGTCGATGCGGATGCGACCGTCCCCGCCGTCCCCGCCTGACTCCGAGCCGCACGGGACCTGGTTGTGGTTCTCCCCGACGCCTCCGAGGCCCCCGAGGGCGGTCACCGAGCCGACGATGTCGACCAGGGGTGCCACCAGCCAGATCTGGCCGCCCGCGCCGCCCCCTCCCCCCCCCAACTCGCCGCCGCTGGCCGGGGAGTCAGCGTCACCGCCGTCGGCTCCGTCGCACATGGTGGTGCCGTCCACCGTGATCGCCGACTGTGCGAAGACCACCACCGCTCCGCCTCCGCGCCCGCCGTCGCCGGTCACGTTGGCGGTGGAGTCCCCGTCGCCCTCGGTGTCGGGAGAACCAGCGCCGCCGCCGGAGCCGACGAACCAGTCGTCGAGCGCTTGTTCGCCGTGGGCGGCACCGCCGGTGGTGACCGCGGTTCCCGAGGCGTCGGTGCCCGCGCCCCCCGCGGTGCCGTACCCACCGCCGCCGCCGGAGTCGCAGCTGTCGTCGCGCCCAGGGTAGGAGCCGCCGCCGCCGCCATTGGCGCTGGCGACGCCCCGCGCACCGAGCCCGGGGTAGGAGGCACCCTGCCAGCCGCTCTGGCTGTGGCCCTGCACCCCGGGGCCGCCGCGGTAGCCGCGACTGTTGGCGGAGATCGTGCCGACGACATCGACGGTGCCGGTGGCGCGGAAGAACAGCACCCCCCCGGCGTTGTTGTCGAAGGTGCCCGGGGAGAGGACGGTGGTCGTGGGCACGGTGAGGTCGGTGAAGTGGGGCACCCGCTGGACCAGCACCCCCGATGTCGGCAGGTCGTGGCCGAGGGGTGGCTCCAGGGTGAGGGTGTCGCCTGTCACGTCCAGGACGTGCAGGGTCTGGTACCAGCCGGCGTCGGGGTCGAGCTGGATCAGGACCAGCACCTCGTCGTCAGCGGCGAACAGCGAGCCATCGGCCACGGTGAGCGACGTGGCTGCGGCGGAGGCGGTGGCGGCGGGCGTGGTCCAGTCGGACCACACCTCGGTGCCGGCCACGGTGTAGGGGCCGTCGGCGCCGGTGCCGAACGAAAGCGGGGCCGCGTCCCAGTCGTTGGAGAGCCCGTCGCCGTCGATGTCCGGGTCATCGCAGTCCTGGATGCCGTCGTCGTCGAGGTCGTCGAAGGACAACGGTGCGCAGTCATCGGGGTTGTCGGCCCAGCCATAGGGGCGCCAGCAGGCCCGCGTGGTGGTGGCCGGGTCCCCGAGGTCGTCGAGGTCCGGGTCCCAGTACCAGGTCGGTGCCGGCGTGTTGTCGTCACAGTCGTCGGCGTTCGCCACGTGGTCGGCCGGGGCGGTACAGGCGATCTGGCTGCTCGCCGGATCGCCGAGGGTGTCGTCGTCGGTGTCTGCGTACCAGGTAGGAGGGGCGCCGGTGTCGCCGTTGCCGTCGTCGCAGTCGTCAGCATTCGCCACAAACCCGGGTGGCAGGAAGCACGCATCAACCGTGCTGCCAGCGTCGCCGAAGCCATCCCCGTCGTCGTCCGCGTACCAGGTCGCCGGCCCGGCGATCAGCGAGGTGCCGTCGTCGCAGTCGTCGGCGTTGGGGACGTGGTCGGCCGGCTGGGTACATACCACCACCGCCACCAGCGGGTCTCCGAGACCGTCGTCGTCGTCGTCCAGGTACCAGGTGGAGGCGGCCCCCACGGCGTTGGTGCTGTCGTCGCAGTCGTCGGGGCTGGCGACGTGCTTGGTCGGCTGGGTGCAGGCCACCTGGCTGGTAGCCGGGTCGCCGAGTCCGTCGGTGTCGTCATCCAGGTACCACAGGGTGGCCGCGCCGACCGCGGCGGTGGCGTCGTCGCAGTCGTCGGGGTTGGGGGAGAAACCCGGGGGCAGGAAGCACGCCTGGACGGTGGTCCCCGCATCCCCGAGGCCGTCGCCGTCGGCGTCGGCGTACCAGGTGGCCGTTCCCGAGATGTCGCTGGTGGCGTCGTCGCAGTCGTCGGCGTTGGGGACGTGGTCGGTCGGCTGGGAACAGGCCACGGCTGCCACCAACGGGTCGCCGAGGCCGTCGCCGTCGTCGTCCAGGTACCAGGTGGTGGCGCCTTCCACCGCGTTGGTGCCGTCGTCACAGTCGTCGGGGTTGGCGACGTGGTCGGTCGGCTGGGTGCAGGCTACCTGGCTGATGGCCGGGTCTCCGAAGCCGTCGCTGTCGTCGTCCAGGTACCAAAGGGTGGCGTCGCCGACTGCGCTGGAGGCGTCGTCGCAGTCGTCGGGGTTTGGGGCGAATCCCGGGGGCAGGAAGCACGCCTGGACGGTGGCCCCCGCATCACCGAGGCCGTCGCCGTCGCCGTCGGCGTACCAGGCGGCCGTGCCCGTGATGTGGTTGGTGGCGTCGTCGCAGTCGTCGGGGTTGGCGACGTGGTCGGCCGGCTGGGTACAGGCCTGTTGGCTGCTGGCTGCGTCACCGAGACCGTCGCCGTCGTCGTCCAGGTACCAGGCGGTGGCCGCGCCGACCGCGTTGGAGCCGTCATCGCAGTCGTCGGCGTTGGCGACGTGGTCGGCTGGCTGGGCACAGGCCGCGACCGCCGTCAGCGGGTCACCGAGATCGTCGTCATCGTCGTCCAGGTACCAGGTGGTGGCCGCGCCGACGGCGTTGGAGCCGTCATCGCAGTCGTCGGCGTTGGCGACGAACCCGGGGGGGAGGAAGCACGCCTGCACGGTGGTCCCCGCATCGCCGAGGCCGTCGCCGTCGTCGTCGGCGAACCAGGTGGTGGCGGCTCCGATGTCGCCGGTGGCGTCGTCGCAGTCGTCGGCGTTGGCGACGGTCCCCGGCGGTTGGGTGCAGGCCAGGGTGACCGCGGCGCTGTCACCGAGTCCATCGGAGTCCACGTCCGCATACCAGGCGTCGGGGCCACCCACCACACTGTTGCCGGGGTCGCAGTCGTCGGCGTTGGCGACGTACCCGTCGGGCTGCTCGCAGGCATGGAGGAGGTCGGTCGGGTCGCCGAAGCCGTCCTCGTCCCCGTCGCCGAAGAACGGGTCGGCGTCCAGCGCGTCGTCGTCGATCTGGTCGTTGCAGTCGTTGTCCCGGCCGTCACAAAGCTCGATTGCACCGGGGTGGTCATAGTGCTCGTCGTCGTCGCAGTCCATCCCGTCGGCGACCATGCCCTCGTCCGGGGCACAGGCCACCAGCGACCACTCCGGGTCGCCGAACCCGTCTCCGTCCGCATCGGCGTACCAGGTCGACGGATCGACGGCGTCGTCGTCGATCTCGCCGTCGCAGTCGTTGTCGAGTCCGTCGCAGACCTCCTCCGCTCCCGGGTAGGAGTCGGGGTCGAGGTCGTCGCAGTCGTCCTCGGTGTCGTATCCGTCACCATCGATGTCGGGCGGGTAGACGACCTCGAGACGGCATCCGCCGAGAACGAGCGCCACGAGCGCCAGGACCATGCGCATGGGGTACCTCCGTCCGCACTGTACCAGCGGCCCCGGGCCTCCGTATGGACGTGTTGACGCTCCGGATCAGGGGGTCAGGGTGGCGGTGCCGAGCACGCCGAACCAGCTGACGGACTCCAGGGTGGTGCCATCGTTCGGGACCGAGGCGCGGTTCACCTGGTAGCGGTACAAGCCGACGCCCAGCAGGCTGTAGGCTGGAAACGCGGAGAGGACGGTCCCAGGTACCTGCATCGAACCGCTGTCCGGGCCGGTGCACGCCGCGGTGGCTAGGTACGTGCCCGTGTAGCCGTCGTAGGCATCGATGAGGATCACGAACCGGTCGGCACTCCCGGCCGGGGCCCAGGTGAAGGTCTGGCCCGACTGGCTCACCGCTGCGGCGAAGGCCGCCTCCGGGTAGACGTACAGCATCTCCCACGGTTGGATGTCGTCGAAGCCCTCGGTGGTGTGCAGCCCACCAGAGATCCGCGCCCCGCCGGCCTCGGGAAGCACCACGTCCCAGGAGGCATTGCGCAGGTAATCGGGGTCGCCGAGCCCGTCGGCGGCGTAGATGGTGCCCAGGTCTCCGGGCGTGCGGAGGAGGGAGATGCTCTTGGAGCCAGACTCCAGGTACACCCACTGCCCGCGGTCCTGGGTGGGGTTCGCCAGGGGCACGGGGGTGGGGTTCATTGCGCAGGTTCCCAGCGCCGGCATCCAGGCGATCCAGGATCCGGGGGTGGGGTCGTGGAAGGCCGCCGTGGCGCTCACCACCAGGTCGGAGGTGGTGTTGAAGCAGCCCGGGCAGGCGACCTGGAGCAGGGTGAACTCGACCAGCCCGGTGACCTCGGCAGTAGGGTCGATTCCGGTATCGTCGGGCGCTCCGGTGTCGGGGCTGCCGGTGTCGGGGCTGTCGGTGTCGTCCGTGTCGGTGGGCGGATCCCCGAGGCTGTGCAGGCCGGCGTCGCACCCCACCACGCAGGTGGCGGCGAAGAGAGCCAGGCCGATGGCTCGGGGGGACATCGGCCCTGCTTAATCCGACGAAGCGCCAAGCTCCAGGATTTCGCCCTTCTTCACGACCTTGCGGTTCCTGCGCCAGCCCCGGCCCGCTCGTCGATTCGGGCCGTTGCGGTGTGGTCCGGGGCCAGGTGGACCTTGATCTCGAAACGGGTGGGGCCGAGATGGTCGATCTGTTCCTGGGCGGTGAGGCCGACGACCCCGGTCACCGCATAGCGATCGGGGGCCAGGGCCACGATCCGCACGTCCGCTGGGTGTACGTCGCGTCCCAGACGGGCTCGGAGGTGCGCCCGCACGGCCTCCTTGGCGGCGAACCGCGCGGTCTGCCACCTGAGGCCATCTTCGGACCGGGCGGGCTCGGCGACCTCGGCGGGGGTGCACAGCAGGCGCGCCAGGGTTCCGGCGAGGGGTTCCACGAGGTCGGATGGCGCCACCCGCCAGCCCCCCGCCGCCGCGCAGCCCACCCGGACCTCGGCCGCGCGTCGCTCCTTGCAGAACACCCGAATCTCCTCCGGGGTGCGCCCGAGGAGGGTGCCGCCCGGCACGAGCACCTCGGTCCAGCGGAAGGTGGCCCATGGCCCCGCACGCGAGGAGAGTCGGACGTCGAATACCAGCCGCTCCGCGTTGGCCTCGACGAGGTCCAGGCGACAGGCGACCTCGCCGCCGGGTCGGGGCCCATGGAAGCGCAGGTCGTCGCAGGCCACCGGATAGGCCAGCCTCCCGGTCGGGATCCGCTGGTTCCAGGTCTCGGGCAGCCCGGACATCATGGGGTGGGTGGCGGCGTCCAGGACCAGGGGGTCGAGGACGAAACCCGGGGAGCCGGGGGGAAGCAGATCGCTGTCCGCGCAGGTGCGGATGGTGGCCTGCGCGCCTGTCGGGCCGCGCGTGCCCATGGAGGAGAGTGCCTGGAGGAGGGGACCGTGGAAGATCGCGCCCCCGTCGTAGAAGTCCCGCACCGACAGCGTGACGGGTTCTGCGGCCGCCAGGACGGGGGGATCGGCCGGTGTCGTCGCCCAGTCGTCGCCCACGCGCACCACCGCGCGCATGTGGACCTTGGGACCGGAGAGCTTTGGGAACCGGCGGTTCTCCTGCTGGACCGCGAGGGTCACGGCCACGAGGTCGCCCTCGGCAACGGCGACGACCACCACGTCCCGCGGACCGTCCGCGGTGTGGATCCACTTTTCGGCGCGCACCTCGGGGATCCCGACGACCTTGCGCCCGGGGCAGACCAGCACCGCGGCCTCGGCGGCGATCTCCGCGGCGAAGGTCATCGGGAGCGCCGGGATCACCAGGGTGGGCTGGTGGTCGCGGAGCCAGGGGTGCTGGGCGGGATCGAGGCGCAGCACCCCGTGGCCGGTGTTCCCGTCCACGAAGAAGCTGTCCAGGAGGGCGGCAGCGGCGCCCTCGCGGGGGTGGGGCGAGGGGGCCGGGGGGGGCGGCGCGTCCGGATACAGGCGGACCCCGAGATCCTCGACGCTGTAGATGGGGAGCCCATCGGCGCGGACCAGCCCGTCGCACCAGATCTCCCCCCGCTCCCGGTCGATCCGCTTCACCTCCAACTCGTAGGTGAGCGCCTCGTGGTCGCGGGTGACCTGGCCCCGGTACTTCCAGGTGCAAGGCGAGCCGTCGGCGATCGGGCCGACCCGGGCCGGGGGGCTGCCGGTCTCGCGGAGGAGCACCCACCGCGCGAGCTGCATCAGGGCCTCCACCCCCAGCGAGCCCGGCATCACCGGATCCTGGTGGAAGTGGGCGGAGAAGAACCACTCCTCCGGCCGGACGTCCTTCTGCGCCTCGTAGTATCCGAGCCCCGCGGCACCACCCGATGGAGCCACCACGGAGACCCGGTCGATCATGCGCAGGTCGCGACCGGGGAGCGAGTCGGTATCCGCGAGGTCGACGATCTCGCCCGTCGCCCCATTGCGCCACCGTGTCCGTGCGACCTTGGACTCGGCGGACAGCTGCAGCCCCTTCTGGGCGGCGAGCGCCTCGGGCCGGAAGTAGCCGAAGTTGGTGTTGCCCTCGTAGACCAGGACGTCGCCGGCGTGAACGGTGAAGTCGAAGGCGGCGAGCATCATGCCCGCCGACTCTGACACCGAGGTGAGGTGGGCCCTGGAGGTGAGGGTGCCGGAGTGCGGCCACAGCGGCGTGTGCTGGGAGGCGGTCCCACCCAGGTTGCGGAAGTACAGATCGCCACCCAGCTTGAAGGCACACCCCTGCCACGCGGTCAGCCAGCCACAGGGCTGGAGCGCGATCTCCAACAGGATGCCGTAGGCAAGGGGGTCCGCGGGGGAGGCGGCGAAGTACCAACCGTCGGGGGGCAGGTCGTAGGCCACGGTGATGCGGCGGCCCTGTCGTACCTCGCCTTGGGGCCCCTCCACTGCCTCGACCCGACTCATGGTGAGGAACGGCGGGCCGGGGATGCGGGGAGTGCGAGGGCCGTGGTCGTGGGCGCCGTACGCTGGGCCGAGGGCCCTGGAGGGCAGGCCGACGGCGAACTCCACCAACTCCGCCTCGGTCGCCACCGTCCCCGCCCGCTCCCGGTGGCCGGGCGCCGGGACCGGGCAACCCTTCGGGGGCAACGGGCAACGGTCAACGGGGGCCGGGGCTCGGGTGCTCGGGTGTTTGTCCAGTGCTGCGGCGGCGCGCTCCAGCACCTGCCCCATCTCCGCGATTCGGGCGTTCGCCTTCCGCCGGTCCTTCAGAAACGTCGCGTGCGCATCCGCCATGGCACACGTGGAACGCGAGAGTGCGGCTGCCAGCTCCTCGATTCTCCCCAGGTCCGGGTCGATGGGTGGGGCGACCGGCGACGGGGCACCCACCCACCGCGACCAGGTGAGCGGGACCATGGCC
>JAFDJI010000920.1 GCA_019307545.1 Deltaproteobacteria bacterium
AGGGCGTAGTCAATCCCGGCAGCATCGATAATCTCCAGCACCCGTACCAGAACGCTCAACAGAGCAGCCCGTCCATGCAGGCCGACTGGAGTCGGGACGCCTGTCGGCGCCTCTGCAACTCCCTGCGTGCGGCCCCGATGTCCAGGGCCTGTGCTTCGGCGAATACTTGAAGGGCGAGCGCTCCCATTGCCAGGGCGCGGTCCACCCGTTCGCCTATCGGAAGCGCGCGGCCGCGCTCGCGGAGGTCCCGGCGGAGTTCATCGGCGACGGAGTCCATGTGGGTACTCTACCGACAGGGCCGCACGACGTCTCGTGCGTGTGTCACGGCGTGGCCTCTGGAGAGGCCCCCGACGTGTCCAGGGCGATGGACACGTTGACGCCCCCCACCATCCCGCCGATCGCGATGCTGGCCGTCGCGCCGTCCTTCTCGAAGAGGATGGCACGGTTCTCTCCTTCCTGGGTGTCCACGGTGGACGTCCACCCACTGTCGGCGAAGTGCTTGTAGAACCGGTCTCCATGGTCCTTCGCGGACCCGCTGTCGTACATGATGGTGACCACGCTGTCGTCGGACCACATCACGTTGCCCTTCTCGACCGGGATGCCCATGTCGGTCCAGGGCGCCGAGAGGCTGGACGAAGGCACAACGAAGCTCGGGCTGCTGAAGTCGGTGCCGCTTAAGTCGGTGCCTCCTCCGCAAGCGAGGATGAGCAGCAGGGACGCGAAGCAGACCAGCGGGGTGACGAGGCGCATCGAAGGCTCCAGGGTTGGACTCCCGCGCACCATACCGGCAGGAGAGTGGGAGGTGTATCCTGGCTTGGGAGCGTGGCGATGTCGAAGTGGACCAGGCGTGATTTCCTGCACAGGGCAATGCTCGGGTCCGCAGGTGTCCTCTGCGCGACGGGCGCGGCGCGGGTCGCCCACGCCAAGATGGCGCCGGACGCATCCGAGATGCGGTTCGCCCGCCGGCTGTTCCCGGAAGGAGACCCCACCACCGTCCGGATGGTCGGCTTCGACCCCGAGGTCGCCTTTGGTGCGTTCGAGGCCTATCGGGACGTCATGGCCGCCGCCCTGGAGACCCCCGCCGCGCAGCGGCTGGCCACCCGCATCCGGGCGGACGTGGACGCGGGAAAGCGGGTGTGTGTGCTGGTGAAGCCGGCGGTGAACACGGGGAACCGCTACCCCTACACCTCCAGCCCGTACTCGATGCGTGCGGTGTGTGAATGGCTCGATGGGCTCGGGGTGCAGGACATCGCGATCGCGGACAAGTCGGGTTGGGCGGGCGACGCGGCCAAGAACATGCGCCGGAACGGCCTCGAGGCCGGTGCGCTCGAAGGGGGGGCGCACCGGGTGCTCGCCTTCGACGATCTGCCCAGGGAACGTCGCTGGGAGACCTACCGGATCCCCGAAGCCAAGTGCTTCAAGCGCGGCATGGAGCTCACCGGGCTCCTGAGCGAAGCGCATTACGTGATCAACCTGGCTCGCGCCGCTACCCACAAGATGGCCCGGATCACCTTGTCCCTGAAGAACTGGCAGGGCATCACCTCGATGCGGACCCGCGGCCACTCCCACCTCGGCCCGGGGGTGTCGCTCACCGACGCCATGGCGGAGTACGCCCTGGCGGTGAAGCCCGACCTGGTGGTGATGGACGCGGGTGAGGTGTGCTCGACCTATGGTCCCGATTTCGGCCTGGTGATCCCGGCCGGGGTGCTCCTGGTGGGCGAGGACATGGTGGCCACCGACCTCGCAACGCTCGGGGTCATGCGCCACTGCTGCATGAAGCTGGACAAGCGGGTGCGCCGGCACGCGCGGGTGAAGTATCTGGAGCGGGAGGACACGAGCCCCTGGGCGGCACCGACCATCCGCCACGCCGTGAAGCTGAAGATCGGCGCCTTCGACCGGGAGCAGGTGCTCCTCGATCCGGTGGGCGTGGATGGCGACCTGCTCTCCACCGTGGAGCGCTCCCTGGCGACGTAGTTGCGAAACGCGGGAGGTGGCAGGTCACCTCGGCGATAACGCAACGCCACGTTGCGAAACGCGGGAGGTGAGGGGTCACCTCGGCGGTAACGCAACGCCACGTTGCGAAACTCGGGAGGTGGCAGGTCACCTCGGCGGTAACGCAACACCACGTTGCGAAACGCGGGAGGTG
>JAFDJI010000229.1 GCA_019307545.1 Deltaproteobacteria bacterium
GAGTTGACCCGCCCACAGAACTCCTCGAAGGTCTCCTGGTCGCTCATCTTGAGCTTCACCGCGGAGAGCTTGGCCTTTCGGTCGAGCTTCTTGCGCTTCATGCTGAAGGTGAGCCACCGATCCCGCCGCTGGTAGAGGCGCCCACCCTTCACGAACCGGTTCATGGTCGGGTTCTCGGCTATTGCGATGGACGTGGCGGCGACCATCGCGTGGGTGATGTGGGCCCCGAACTTCTCGTCGGCCTTCTCGAGGTAGGCGAGGAGCCGCTCTGCATCGACCACCGACTCGAAGTAGACGATTGATTCGTTGCGCTTGGGCATGACGAACGTCAGCATGCGCCGGTAGGGGTGGACCTTGATCAGGTCGCCGTCGGGGCGCGACGTCTTCATCTCAGCCAGCACCCAGAGGACGAGGAGGATTGCGACGGTCAGACTGGTACACCACATGGGTTCCTCACCACCGGGAGCGCGTGGAAGTCCCCGTTGGCCAGGATGTCGCACGCATCGTACAGGGTGGCGTCCGACTGCACGGAGATTGGATTGGTGCTCATCACCTCCTCGAGGGTGAAGGTGCGGTCCAGGTAGTCGTCCACCTCTTGCGGGTCGGCGGCGCGCACCCGCAGGCCGGCGATGGCCAGGTCCCGGGTGCTGAGCATCCCCACCAGCTTCTTGCCCTTCGCGACGGGCAGGTGGTGGTAGGGCACGGACGCCAGCATCTTGCGGACGTCGCTGAGCTTCTGGTCGACCTGAACCGAGTGGACGGCGGTCGACATGAGCTGGGCGATGGGCAGGTCGCGGTCCATGGAATCCTCCGTGGTCGGGAGGATACCTCTGGTGTCCACGGCGCGGACATTCTCCGGGGCGCGACCGGTCACCCAGGCGGGCGCATGCCTCCCAGCATCGCGTCCACCAGCCAGTGCAGGTGCGCGCGGCGCTCGTCGATTCCTTCGTCGGACAGCGGGTCTCCACCCCACACCGGCGCGAGGACCGGGGCGTAGGTGAAGTAGTTGATGACCGCGCCCGAGAAGGTGACGAAGAAGTGCCGGGCCGAGTAGGGTCCCGCCGTAGGCGCGATATCTTCCAGGGCCTCCACCGTGGACTGGAACAGGGCGCCGAGGTTGTCCTTGATGGGTGCCATGTGGGCGCCGCTCCCGGCAACGAGGCGCTGAACCAGGCGCGGGTAGTGGCGGTTCTCGCTGATGTAGTCGATGTAGGCGTCCATCACCCGGTGCAGCCGTTCTCGCACCGGTAGATCGGCCTCGAAGGCCCGTTCCAGCGCGCGCTGGTGCTCGGTGTAGTAGCGGTCGAGGATGCGGGCGAACAGCTCGTCCTTGCTGCCGAAATGGTAGAAGACCAGCGCCTTGTTGACCCCGGCGCGCTCGGCGATGTCGCGCACGCTGACCCCGTCGTACCCGATCTCGCCAAACAGTTCGTCGGCGGCGGCGAGGATCCGGGTGGGGGTGTCGGGCTCGGTCATGGACTCCCTCGGGCAAGGTCAGATCGCCAGGACCCTGGCGCAGCGCATCGCCTAGACCAACTCCGCGTCGGTGAGGATCTCCACCAGGGCCGGGCCCGGGTGGTCCAGCGCAGTGCGCAGCGCCTCGTCAAGGTGGCCCGCCTCCTCGACGCGAATGCCGAGCGCGCCACAGTTCTCGGCAAACGCCGCGAAGCTCGGGTTTCGAAGGTCGGTCTCCCACACTCCCATGCGACTGGCGCGCTGCTCGTCGGAGATCTTCCCGAGTTCCCCGTTGTGCAGGACCACGACGGTGACGTCCATCTCGTACTTCACCAGGGTGGTCAACTCGGCCAGGTACTGTCCGAGGCCACCGTCACCGGCCACGGCCACCACCTGCCGGCCGAAGAACGGCGAACCCTCCTCCCGGGTCGCCGCCCAGGCGCCCAGCGCCGCCGGCAGGGCGAAGCCGATGGAACCCAGGTAGCCGGACATGAGCACGCTTTGTCGCGAGGTCTCGAAGTACCGCCCGAAGGAGTACGTGTTGTTCCCCACGTCCACGCACACGATGGCGTCCTCGGGGACCTGGCGGCTCATTGCGGAGAAGACCGCTACCGAGTGCACACCGCGGCCCCGGGTCTCGGTGTTTCGGCGCTGCTTCTCCTTGAACCAGGCGGCCCAGCGGTTTGCGATCTCCGTGGTGTGGTCGATGCTCGCGAAGTCCGTGCCGAGCTGCTCGCGCATCAGGCGCACCGTGTGTCCGATGTCTCCGTACACCGGAGCGGTGACCTCGTGGAACCTGCCCAGGGCCATGGGGTCGCGGTCGACCTGGATCGTGGGCGTCCCTTCGGAGATCCCGGTGTGGGCGGCGAAGCTCGCCCCGAGCACGACCAACAGGTGGGCCTCGTTCATGATCGCGCTCGCGATCGGGGTCCCGCTGCGGCCAAGCACCCCGCAGCCCAGGGAGTGGCTATCCGAGATCTGTCCCTTGGCCTTGAAGGTGGTGAGCACCGGACAGCGAAGGGTCTCGGCGAGGGCAACGATCTCCGCCATGTGGTCGCGCGACCCGTGTCCCACGATGATCGCGGGTCGCTTCGCGGCGCGGAGCAGCTCCATCGCCGGCTCGATCTGCTCCGGGTCGGGGATTGGGGTGCGCGGGGCCATTCGCCCCTCGGGCCCGGTTGCGCGGTCATTGGGGTCGGCGGGCCGAGCCTGCACCTCGTCGGGGAGGATGAGGTGACCGACGCCTTCCTCGACCAATGCCGACTTGCAGGCGAGGCTCATCAACTCGGCGTGGTCGCTGTCGGGGAGTACGGTGGCGGAAAACCGTGCCACACGCCCGTACGCGGACCTCAGGTCCACCTCCTGGAAGGCACCGCGACCCAGTACCTGGGTCTGCACCTGACCCGTGAGCGCGAGCACCGGCGCGTGATCCACGTTCGCGTCCCACAGCCCGGTGAGCAGGTTGGTCGCGCCGGGGCCGGCGATGGCGAGGCACGCGGCCGGGCGACCGGTGAGCTTGCCGTACGCAGAGCAGGCGAAGCTGGCGGCCCCTTCGTGGCGGATGCCGACGTACCCCAGGCGCCCCACCTCGGACTGGCGGCGGACGGCATCCGCGAGCCCGAGGTTGGAGTGCCCGACCATCCCGAACACCCACTTCACCCCCCAGTTCACCATGGTCTGCGCCATGATGTCGGAGACGGTGTTGGTGTGGATCTCCTCCACCGGCAAAGCGACGTAGACCCCGTCTTTGCGCCGCTCCACCGGGTAGGTGGGGACGCCGTCGTCATACCCGCCGGGAGGTTGGCCGGTGAGGGGATCGAATTCCCACCCATGCCAAGGGCACAGGACCCAGCCCTTCTCGATGGAACCCTCGCCGAGCGGGCCCCCCTGGTGGGGGCACTCGTTGTCGAGGGCACCGTACTTGCCCTCGTGATGGGTCATGCACACGGTGTGCTTCCCGCAGGTGACCTCTTTGACCTGGCCCTCGTGAAGCTCATCCAGCTCCAGGGCCTTGGTCCATCGGGTGTTGGGGGGGTGCTCTTCTGCCATGGGGAACCTCAGCGGATCATGGTGAGGAGCATCTTCGCCCGGCTGGAAGCCCGCAAGCCATGCGGAACATCCGCCGGCATGAGGACCAGGTCGCCCGTTCGGGCCAACACGGGCGTTCCCCCAATGGTCAGGGTCAGCTCACCATCGATGACCTGGACCAGGGCGTCGAAGGGCGAGGTGTGCTCACTCAGCTCCTGGCCCGCGTCGAAGGCGAAGAGGGTGACGTTGCCCCCCTTCTGCTTCACGAGCGATCGACTGACGATGGCGCCCGGCCCGTAGTCGACCAGCTCTCCGGGTCGGAAGGCGGCCGCCGGGGGCAGCTCGCTGGGTGTGCGTTCATTGCTCATGGAACCCTCCAGTGGGTCACCTTATCGTCGCTTCACCATCCTGGTGAGCCGGGGTGAGGTCGAGGCCCACAGAGACCTGGTGCAACCCAAAGAACGGCCTGCGGTCTTGACACGGCGGGAAATATCTGGGATGCCTTTGGGACTCCCTCCTCTTTCGGACGAAGACATCGCGCTCGTCCGTTGACCCCTCCCGCCCCTCCCTCCCCCCCCACGATCCCCCGACAGGAGCCATCCATGCGGCTGATCGACCCCCCAGACGGTCGTCCCTGGGCGCTGCTCGTGCTCTGCGGCGTCAGCCTGTGTGTCAACGTCCTTTTCCTGGCCAGGGAGCTCTCTGCGGACCGCCCGCCTGCCGAGGAGCCGATCGCGCTGGATGAGGCGGCGGCGATCCCCGTGGCGGAGGCCGCGACTGAGCAGGCCGACGGAACGGGGAGCATCGTGGTGGAGGGGCTGGGGGAGGAGCCCGCTCCAGAGCCGGTGCCCGAGGGGGTGCGGGTGGTGCGCGCCGGGGTCACCCACTCCCTGGCCCGGTCCTTCGTCGCGGCTGTCCCCGAGCATGCCGATGTGGTGTCCGCGGTCTATGCGCGGCTGTTCTGCTGGGATCTCGACCTGCGCCGGGACCTGCAGAAGGGCGACGGGATCGCCGTCGCGTACGAGTGGGACGGAGAGCTGGCCCACATCCACGTGGCCACCTACGACTCGAAGAAGCTGGGGCGGCCCCTGCACGCCTACTACTTTCACGCCACGGGCGATACCTTCCCCTCCTATTGGGACGAAGAGGGGCAGGAGGTGGGGCGCCGCCTGAAACAGGGCCCGCTCGACGAGTACGAGCAGGTGACCTCGTTGTTGCGCGACCGACCCAACCACAAGGGGATGGACTTCAAGGTGCCGACCGGGGCTGAAGTGGTAGCACCCCAGTCGGGAACGGTGGTGCGAGTGAACTGGAACCTCGCCTACAACGGAAACTGCGTCGAGATGAGGTATGCCGACGGCACCACGGCTAAATTCCTCCACCTCTCCGCCACCGATGTGCGCGCCGGACAGCGGTTGGCTGCGGGCGAGCACATCGGCCTGTCCGGCAACACCGGGCGCTCCACCGCGCCGCACGTGCACTACGAGCTCGAGCGGGGGGGTCGGATCCTGGATCCGGTGGAGTACCACGGGCTGGTGCGCAGGACGTTGCCCGCGGGCGATCTGGAGGCGTTTCGGGCAGAGGTCGCCAGGCTCGACCGCATCCTGGCGACTGAAACGTAGTAGGCTGCGTCCCCTGGGACGAGGAGGAGAGACCCGTGGCCGCTGTCTTCGTGTTCGGAACGCTGGGCCTCATCTTCCTCGTCTGGCTCGTGATCCTGCTGATGAACGTGGTCCGGGTGGTCAAGGTCATGGGCCTGGACGACGAGGACAAGCCCGACAACCGCGGGTGGATCGTCTGGGGTCTCTCGGTGGCGAGCCTGTTCAGCGGATGCTGTCTGGCGGTGATCGCCTGGGTGGTGATGGAGTGGGTGCTCAAGCCACTCGACCCCTTCGAGGACTCCCTGGGGACGATTCAGCTCTTCGGCTCGGCGCGCACCAACGTGTCCTTCGTCATCATCACCAACATCATCGCCATCGTGGTCTGGGGGCTCGGCTTCGGCCTGGGCCAGTGAGCCCCGTCAACCCGCGGCGATTCGCTCCGCGCACAGCCACGCCAGGGCGATGATGGAGGTCTGCGGGTTCACCCCGATGTTGGTGGGGAACACGCTGGAGTCGGCCACGTAGAGCCGGTCGACCGCATGGTGCCGGAAGTCGGGGCGCACCACGCTGTGATCGGGATCGCTGCCCATCCCGCAGGTGCCGAACATGTGGGTCACCACCCCGGTGTAGGCCCGGGGGTTCCAGGGGGCGGTCTCGGCGAAGGTGCGCATCACCGACCGATCGTCCACCTGGGCGTGCCAGCCGTGCACCCCGGGTAGGACGTACTCCGCACCGGCGGCGAGCATCATCTCTCCGAGCACCTGGATCGCCCTGCGGGTACGGCCGATGTCCGAGCGGGTGGGGGAGTAGTACACTCGGGCACGGCGCCGTCCGGGACGGACCCTGCCTTGTGCCTCTGCGCGAATGGCGGCCCCCCAGGCCGCCCGATGGGCGAGGTCGGAGATCTGGCTGGCCAGGCTCTGGCCGATCCCCTTGATCCGGCCGGCGGCCACGGTGATGTCGAAGCCGAGGGCCTCGAACTTGATGCCCTCCTTCCTCAGGCCGATCACCTCGTGCCCCTGGGTGGCTCCGGTCCACATGCGCACCGGTTCGGAGAATCGGCCGGCCATCGAGACACCGGGGTGACAGGTCAACCCATCGCCGACCGGCCCGTGGCGAATTCGGTTCGCGCGTAGGAGCGCCGGGGTCTGCACGGCGCTTGCGGCGAGCACTACCGCTCGGTCGGCGAGAACCGTCACCCGCCCACCGCCCTCGGCGTCCCCCACCACCCCGGAGGCGCGGTCGCCCTCGCGGAGGAGGGTGTGGACGCGCACCCCGGCGAGGATCCGTGCGCCGTGGCTGGCAGCATCGGGAAGGTAGGACAGGTCCATGCCCATCTTTCGGCCTAGCGGGCACCCCTGCATGCAGCGGCCGAGGCCCTCGCAGCCCGCCACGTTGCGGGAGATGGGTCGGTGCTCCAACCCGAGCGCGTCCGCGCCCCTGGCCATCAACAGGTTGTTCGGCCCGGCGACGGCCGGATCGGTGGGGGCGATGTGGAGGTCCGCCTCGATCTCGTCGAACAACTCCACCAGCCGCTCCCACGGGAGCGCCTCTCGGAGGGCGGGGTCCGTCTCCACCCATGCCTCGTGGACATCCCTTGGCAGTCGCCAGGAGATCGCCCCATTGACCACCGAGGTACCGCCCACGACCTGGCCCTGCA
>JAFDJI010000230.1 GCA_019307545.1 Deltaproteobacteria bacterium
GAGGTTCCAGAAGGTCTCCCGTGCTCCCGACGGGGGCCCGGCACACCAGGAGCCGCCATGGAGCCACGAGATCTCGGCGGTGAAGTCGGTGAAGAGGTTCTCGAAGGGGGCATCCCGGTGGTGGTCCAGGGCGACCAGGACGTCGAGGGACGAAACGCGCTTGAACACGTTGCCGTTGCTGTGGTGATCGACGGTGATCTCGTGCATCCAGGACATCTCGAACTGCAGGTCCTGGAACAGGCCGTCCGCGGTGTGGGCGATGTTGAGGCCGTGGTGGCCCTTCCGCCCTTCCAGGCGGAGGTCGGACACGGTGACCTGCTTGGTGAGCGACGCGGTGAGGATGCCGTTGTCGGCGTTCTCGATCGCCACGTCCCGCACCCAGGCGTTTCGCACCCCCTGAGTGAAGTAGATCGCGTTGTAGCCGGGCTCCAAGAGGTGACCCGCATAGGGCACGTCCGGAAAGCGGATGCGCAGGGACTCGACACCGACCTCCTCGACCGCGGGCATGCTCCACAACACCGGAGACCACTCGAGGCGCACGTCGAGGCGCATGGGCTGGGCCAGGGTAATCGCGTTCCCCTCCACCGCCGCGATGCGCACTGGCCACCGAAACACGATCGGATCCTGCCAGGTACAGGTCCCTCCACCGGCCTGGTCGTTGTGCAGGTGCATACCCAACGTGCCGGGCCCATCGTCGGTGAGGCGCAACACCATCCAGTCGCCCGCCGAAAACGCGCTGGCATCGTCCACCTCCAGGACCCGGTCGCCGCGGACCGCGCTCACGGTGACCGCGGCCTCCTCGGTCCCCGCCTCGGTGGGCTGTACCCACAAGAAACCCCCCTCCCATGACCACTGGGGTCGCTCCCCACGGACATCGGTCAGACTGCGGTCGATGAACAGCACGGTCCGTTCGGGGCCTTCCCCCCGGATCACCAGGTCGCCGTGGTCGACCTCCAGGACATCGGTCAGCAGATAGGTGCCTTCCGGAACGAGGAGCGCCCCACCGGAAGTGGCGGCCAGGGCGGCGCGAAAGGCGGCCGTGTCGTCCGTTTCGCCGTCGCCGACCGCGCCAAAGTCGCGAACGTCCGCGACCACCGCCACCTCGGGGATGGGCGCCTCTCCGGCGTGGTAGCCGGCCCAGGAAAAGTCGGGCAACCGCCCCACCGGGTCCCAGTCCTCCCCGGTGAGCCCCCAGAGGTCCGAGGAGCCGGCGTAGGCCGCAAGAGCGAGGAGCCACAGCATCGGTCGGCTGTAACCGGGCATGAACACCGAGTCCCCCGGCCCGTTTGTTCCCTGTTGGTGTTGGGTGTCAACCCGCCCTCTGGGGGAGCGATGTGGAGAGCACTCCGGTGAGCGGCAACTGGAGTGGGACGACCGCCATTACCGTCCTGTACGCGCCGGAACCCGGTGCAGAAGCCCACTTCGTGATGTTCGATCGGACGGACGCCTTGCGCCAGGCCACCCATTTCCTGGGAACCGCGTGGCGGGACGGCGTACCCACGGTCGTCGATCCCTGAGCCCGGATGCCCCCCGGAATCAGTTTCACCTCAACCCCTCCGCATCGGTGCCGACAGGGGGAGGGATGGACGAGACCCCGATCGACCCAACCCTGTCGCGGAGGATGCACGCTCCGGAGGTGCTCTTCTCGAGGCTCCTCCAACCCCTGCGACATGCAATAGACCGCTTTGTTCCGACCGAAGCGCTCTCCGATCGGCTCCTGGACCTGAAGCGAGCCCGGGTCATCGTGGGCTTCACCCTGGTGACCGCACCCCTCGGGCTGGTCGCGGTGGTGTTCAGCACCCTGATGGGCGATTCCGATGTTGGGGTGGCACTGTTCATCGCGACCACTGCCGCCTTTGCCACCCCCTTCATCCTCCGCCGGACCGCGGCGGTGACCTTCTGCGGAATCTGGCTCTCCCTGCAGCTGTACTGGGCCCTGGTCGCGACATCGTGGCTCACGGGGGGCGCGATGTCTCCCGTGAGCTTCTGGCTGGGCTCCGTCCCCCTGTTCGCGGCCATCCTCGCCGGTCGCGGCCCAGCCTACGCCATGGCCGTGCTCTGTGCGATCACCTACCTCACCATGTGGGTGCTCGACGGGGTGGGCCTGGGACCCCCGACAGCGCTCCCACCCGAGAAGTTCCGTCTCATACACCTGGCCGCAGTGTCGGGGCTGGCATTGCTCACCGTACCCCTGGCCCTCTGGTACCAGTCGGTGAACAACAGCGTCGTCGCCCGCCTGCGGGCCGCCAACGTGCACCTCCGGGCCGAGATCGACCAGCACTTCCGCACGCGGCAGTCGCTCGTGGAGCTCAACCAGGAGTTGATCAGGCAGGCGCGGCTGGTGGGGCGGGCGGAGATCGCCACCAACGTGCTCCACAACGTGGGCAACGCGCTGAACCGGGTGAACCTGCTCGCTGAGGAGGTGACCGAGGGGGTGAGCCAATCCCGGATACCAAAGCTGGCCAAGGCGGTGGCCATGTTGGAGGAGAACCGGGAACACCTCGCCAGCGCCTTCCCGGACCCGGATCAGGGCAAGAAGCTCCTCGACTACCTCACCCAGGTCTCCGCCCACCTCCAGGAGGAGCACGAACGGATGACCCACCGGTTCCAGGAGTTGGTGGGGAGCCTGGACCACTTGAAGGTCACGGTGAGCACCCAGCAGGGGTACGCACAACGCTCCCTGTTCACCGAGGTCGTCTCCCTGGAGCAGGCGGTGGACGAGGCGAACCGTTTCGTCTTCCTGCTCGGCAGCTCCGACATCCAGGTGGAGACGGAGGTGGAGGACATCCCGCCCTTGGTGCTGGACCGGCACCGGCTGATGGAGATCATCGTCAACCTCCTCGGCAACGCCAGGGATGCGGTCCGGGATTCGGGGAACCCCGACAAGCGCATCCGCCTGCGGGTGCGAAGGGGAGACGCGGGCCGAGCCGTGATCGAGGTGAGCGACAACGGCATCGGCCTTCCTCCCGGCGAGCCCGATCGGGTCTTCCAGCACGGCTTCACCACCAAGCCCGATGGCCACGGGTTCGGCCTGCACGCAAGCGCAATCGCCGCCGAAGAGATGGGAGGCACCCTGCGCTGCGAGAGCGACGGGCCCGGCCGGGGCGCGGTGTTCACCCTGGACATCCCCCTGGAGCTGGCCGCAGACGCGACCCCGTCTCGTTTCGGGAAGCGCGAGCCCTATGTCAGCGAAAGGGGTTCTCCCTCCTGAGGGGGTTGTCTTCCCGACCCCATCCCCAGCCGTCTGCGCAGAGGAGCCGCCAGTAGGAGCAGCGCAAGGCCTTCCCAGCTCCCCCCCAGCCCACCGGCGACACATCCACATCCGGCGCCGGGGGTCTCGACCAGCACCACCGTCCCCTCCATCAGCCCCCGGCCGCGCGCCAACTCGGCCGTCCACACGTAGTCGAATTCGCCCACGGTCCGGGTCTCCGGTGACACCACCAGGAACCCGACCACATCGCCTTCGAAGCCGGACAGCCATCCGCTGGCTCGGCCGTCCTCGTCCACTTCCAGAGGCACGAAATCGAGCACCCGGCTTCCCGGCTGAGCACCCTCGGCACGCACCAGGACCACGTGCCACCGGGGCGATGGGTCCCCCTCGAAGGTCACCTCCAGGGACCGACCCTCCTCCCCCGCCTCCGGGTCGAACCGAATCACGCTCATCCCGAGCCCCTGAGGCAGACGTCCCTCCGGAGGCGCCCCCGACGACGGCAGCCGCGTCACCACCCGCACGGGGCGAGCACCCTGCTCCAGCACGTCTCCCCACCCCATGTCCACCACGGTGGCGGTGGCCATCCACCGGGTCCAGAACGCGTCGAACTCCAGCCCGGCGCCCTGCACGGCGTCCGGGAACCAGATCTCCTCTCCCGAATACGTTGCGCCCCACTCCCAGGTGGCCCGCACCGCATCCGTCCCCCCCCAGACCTCTTCCATGTACCGGGCCAGCACAGCGGTCCCATACATGTGCTCGCTCTGCTCTTGAACGAGGAAGCCACCCACTCCGTGGTGCAAGGCGAGGTGGGGGTTGTCGAGGTAGCCCAGGGACTCCGCCGCCCACTCGTCGACGTTGTCGTCCGCCTGGGTCGCCATCCACGTGGCCACGCCCTCCATCCACCACAGCCAACTCGCAACGCTGTCCAGGTATTGCCCCATGTAGGCGTACTGCGAGCCGTGCCCCAACTCATGGGCGGTCACGTTGTGCGCGGTCGTGTCCCGGTACGTACCCATGTACAGCTCGATGCGGGGGACCTGTTCGCCACCGCACGGGCGGGTCTGGGCCAGACCCCCAATCCCCGGCCCATCGGTGTCGGTCACCGAGTACACCACCGCCCGCTCGGTGAGCGCCCACGCCATCTCGTCCACGTAGACCGTCCGCGCGGCCTCGGCGTAGGACGCGATGTCGAAAGCCTGCTCCTCGGTGATCGCGTCAGGCTCCCACTCCACCCAGAAGTGGTCGCTGTCCACCCGGTCGTCCCAGGCGTGACCGTAGCAGGGTTCCTCGGCGGCAGAAGCAGTGGCGAACGCGATCCAGAACAGTAGCAAGGTGGCGTGTCCATCCGAGGAGGCACGCTCGATGTAGCATGTCGGTCGGGAGAAGACCGTGCCACGACCGAACAACCGGTTCTACGACTTGCTCGAGGTGAGTCCCGACGTCAACCCGGAGGGACTCGAGATCTCCTACGAGCGCATCTACCAGCGGCTGAGCTCTGCGCGCTACCAGGCCGCCCACCCGGGCGCCGCCAAGCGACTCAAGCTGGCGGAGCATGCCTATGGCGTGCTCTCCAACCCGGAGCTGCGGCAGGTCTACGACGAGTTCGGCGAGAAGGGGCTGGCGCCCGGATTCGATGCGCAGAAGGCCCGCAGGGCAAGCGGAGATGAGCGTTGGTGGTCTCCGCCCCAGCGTCCTGGGCCTCCACCCGCCTCCGAGGCACCGCCCCGGCAGGGGAGCGACCGGCCAGGGGACCCGACCCAGGGACCGACCGCGACAGGCGCTCCCCCACCCGGCGCGGCACCTGCTCCGCCCCCGCCCGAGGGGGGCGCTCCAGAGCCCATGGGGTCTGCCGCGGGGGACTGGAAGGCCCGAGCCGCTTCCGCTAGTCGGGAGATCCCACCGGAGGAGCGCCAGTACCGCGAAGACGTGCGGATGCCGGACCCGGAGGAGCCTCCGGCCACGACGGCCTGGGTGGACTTCCGCCTGGCCTGTGTCGGCGGCCGCGGCGAGATGCTCCTGGACGACGACCTCGTCGACGTGACCATTCCGCCGCTGGTAGAGGACGGAGAGGTGATCCGCGCCAAGGGTCGCGACCTGCAGATCCGGGTCCAGTCTCACGACGTGTTCACCCGCAAGGGTCTGGAGCTGCACCTGACGGTTCTGGTCAGCCCAAAGGAGGCAGAGACCGGGACCGAGGTCATCGTGCCCAATCTCACCGGGGGGCACATGACCATCCGGGTCCCACCCGGCGTGAAGGAAGGGGGCAAGCTTCGGGTGCGCGGCGAAGGCATCCCCTTCGGGGAGCAGGTGGGCGACATGGTCGCGACGATCAAGTTCGGCGACCGGCCCCCGCGGGTGAAGGGTTTCGGGCTGAACTCGGGGAAGCCGTCGTAGTCCTCAGAACACCAGGCGGTATCCGGCGGTCAGCATCAACTGCATGGCGCTGCTATCGCCGGTGACCACCCCGTCCAGCTTCGAGGTGTGCCAGGTGAGATGGGCCGCCACCTCTCCGGGCCCCACGGGGTATCGGCCGCCCGCCGCAAGGAGCACCCCTCCCTTGCCGTAATACTCCCGACTCTCGGGGAAGTCGGCGCCACCGGCCTCGCCGTTGATACGGCTGCGCTGCAGGAAGGCCACCGGAGCGATGGCGACCTCGGGGGTCACCGGCGTCGTGCCGGGCTCCAGCAACGCCACCCACCCGCCCAAGGCGAAGGTCCACTCCGACTGGCGCAGGTCATGGCTCCAGATGCCCCCTTCGACCCGGTCGTCGTCCTGGGTCCCCTCGTGGATTGGACGGGAGTGGGCCACGGCAAAGAACGGGCGGATGCGGCGCTGCGCCCACGGCAGCTCCACCCCCACCTCCAGGCGTGGGAGGACCGAGGTGGAGAGGGGGGAGAGGGCAAAGGCCGGGCCGACGTGCAGGCCCGCGAACAGTCCGGGTCCAGCACGCGGTGCGCGCGGCTCCGGCGGGGGTCCCGGCTCCACTTCGTCCGCCGGCGCCTCCTCCGCAGTGCCCTCATCGGGCTCGGCTGGGGGGGGCTCGGCCGGGGGAGGCTTGGCTGGGGGCGGGGTCTCCTTCGGGGCCACCTCGCTCCGCTTCACCGGGACCGGGAGCATATCGTCCGCCTCCCTCCCGGACGGCGGCGCC
>JAFDJI010000921.1 GCA_019307545.1 Deltaproteobacteria bacterium
CCTGGTCATCGGCGCGTACCTCGCCACCCGGACGACCTCGACCTCCATCGAGCGTCCTCCGGTCGCTCCGCCCCTGGCGCAAGCCGTGGTGTTCCACCCCAACGCCCGCATCCGCCAGACCGTCGTCTCCGCGCTCCGCGACATGGGCGTGCTGGCCGAGGGCCTCGATCCGAGGCTTCAGCTCCACCGGCCCCTGCAATCGGACACCCGGGTGTTTGCTGACCCGGACACGCTCACCGGCCTCGCCCACCTGGCACAGCCCCCTCACGCCGTGCTCCTGATCGAGCGATCCCAGACCCCGCCCACCGATGGCTACGTGATTCGAGTGCCCTTCACCATCGGAGAGCTACAGCAGATCGTGGAGGTGGTCATGCGTCGAGATTCCATCGATACAGCGTAGCGGCGGCGTTGAATCCGACCCCCGGGGTGTAGATCAAGAGGAGATCGCCCTTCTCGAGTCGGCCGTACTGGCTGGCCAGGTACAGGTTGAGCGGGGCGCTCGCGTCCATGAGGTGCCCGTACTTCTGGAAGTGCTCGGAAGGGGCCAGGCACTTCGTGGGGTCGATCCCCAGCGATTCGCACATGGCAGCTGGAAACCAGGCCGACGCCTGGGAAACGAGGAAGAAGTCCACATCCTCGGGCCCATACCCGGTCTTCGCGAAGAGCGGCTCGCACGTTTCGCGACAGAACGAGGCGGCGTTGGTGCCAAGCTGGTGGGCGGCGGCGTCGTCGACCCTTCGAACCACGAGGGGATCGTCGTATCGATCGAATCGGTACCAGGGGACCTCGGGGCGGGAACGCGGGACCGCCTGGATCGCGCCGTGGAGGTCCCCCCGGGTAATGCTGTGCTGGGCGATGTAGCCGAAACCCGGCTCTACCCTCGCCACCACGCCTGCAACGGCACCGTCTCCGATCACAACGGATGCGGGCCGCGTGAAGTCCGTGATGCGGCTGATCGCGGAGCTGACATAGGTGAGCGCCACCTCACTCTCACCCGCCTCGATCTGTCGTGCCGCCACTCGAAGCTGGAAGAAGAACGAGACGCATCCAGCGCAAACCTCGAACGCCGTGACCGCGTGCCGGAGCCCGACCCTGTTCGCCACCAAGCCGTGGTTGCTGGCCGCGACGTAGTCTCGGACAGTGGAGTGGCCCAACAAGAGATCGACCTGCTCCGGATCGACGTTTGCAGCCCCCAACGCTGCCTTGCAGGCCGCGGCCTCCATTTCGAAGGCCCCCATGTCCTCCGCGATGACCCGCCGCTCCTTGGAGCCACGGTACAGGTCGGTGCGATAGGGGTAGGCATGGCGAAGGACGACCTCGTCGACCTCCGCCGCGTGCTCCCGCCGCCAGTCCTCCGGCCACCAGTCGTTCGTTCGAACCGTTTCCGGAAGGTATACCCCGAGGCCAACGAGGCCGACGCCGATGCCCTGCGGGCGGTTCATTGCATCTCCTATCCGGAGGACTCGTCCGGGAAGGCGAACACCTCCGCCCGCGGGTTGTTGGCCCGGACCTCACTGCGAATGGGGAATTCGAGCACCAGCGGCCCCGTGCCAACGAGCCGCTTCGCGCGCACCAGGTCTCGCGGCCGGGTGATGCGAACGGCCTGCGCACCCAGGGAGCGCGCATAGGCAACCACGTCCACCGGCGGGCTCTCGCAGAAGGCGGAGCGGCCGAACACCCGAGAATTGCCGTGCTCCACCATCCCGAGCTGACCGTCGTTGAACACGGCCAGCACGACCGGGATGTCGTTTGCCGCGCAAGTCGCGAGATCGTTGCCCACCATCCTCAGGGAGCCATCACCACAAATCCCAACCACCGGCCGATCGGCGCCGTGGTACATGGCCAATCCCATGGCGGTACCAACGCCCGAGCCCATCCCGCCGAGCCCGATGGAGGCATGAAAGCAGTCCGGGCGATCCAGGACCAGGTACTGGGCCGCGAAGATCAGGTGGTTGCCGATGTCCGTGGTGTAGACCGTATCCGCGGGCAGCAGCTGTTGCAGTGCTCGCACCACGGCTCCGGGATGGTGTGGCGCGTCCGCAAGCTCCGGGGCGATCCGTGCAGGTGCCCTCCTCTTGGCCTCGCGAATCGCGTCGTCACGAGAGAGCACCAGGAACGGCGAAGGCGCTCGCGCCACGTGCTCCACACGACGCATGGTCCCCAGCAGGTCGCACACCACGCCTACGTCGTAGTCGAGGGCCCGGTTGAGCCGATCGGGGTTGTGGTCCAGTTGGATCACCGTGCCCTCGGGGCGAAGCAGCTCGCTGAACCCCGAGGTGGTGGTGTCGTCCAGTCGAGCGCCCACCGTGAGCAGAAGATCGACCCCTCCCGCGAGGTAGCTCTCCGCAACGCCGGTGCTGCCCACGCCCACCAGCCCCATCGACAACGCGTGGGACTCCGGGAACAGCCCCTTGGCCTCGATGTCGGTGATGACCGGGCAACGGGTGCGCTCGGCGAGCCGGTACACCTCTTGGGCCACCCCCGCGAGGCGGGCGCCGACACCGAGGAGAATCGCTGGGCGCATGGCGCCGGCCAGCGCCTGGGCGATTTGGCCGCTCACCCTCTCATCCGCGACCGGGAGCGATCGCTCCTCATTGATCACCTGCGGCGGAGGGGACTGCGCGTTGGCCAGATCCATCGGAACGCACAGGAACACCGGACCGCGGGGGCGCGCCATGCAGGTGTCGAGTGCCTGGTGAATGCTGGAGACCGCGCGGCCCGGACGCATCACCACCTCCACCCGCTTGGTGAGGGGGCGCATGACGTGAGCCACGTCCAGACCGGCGAGGCCGCCGTCCTGCAACGTGCCGAGGCCCGCCATGGAGGTCTTCACGTCCCCTGCGAGGACGAGAATGGGTACTTCGTCCATCTTGGCCGCGGCCGTGCCGGTCACCGTGTTCAAGGTCCCAGGACCCGAGGTGACCATCACCACGGCGGGCTTGCCGGTGCCACGAGCGTAGCCGTAGGCCATGTACATGGCCATCCCTTCGTGTTGGCAGATCACCACGTCGATCTGCGCGTCGATCAACGCGTCGTAGAGCGGAGAGATGGCCCCCCCCGGGATTCCGAACACCTTGTCGATCCCACGGTCGACGAGGGCACGCAGGATCCCATCGGCGACTCGCACCTGCTCTTTTCGGGCAGGTAGGGCCAGAAGTGCAGGAATGTCGAAACCCACTTCAGCCATGACTCCTCCCAGCGCTCCACGGAACGACACGAACGTGTGAATCACAAAGATCGAAGGTAGCTACCGTCTGGACACACCCGCCGAACATGCGGCCCACCAGCGGGCGCATGTCCAACGGATTGTCGACGCGCACTCCAATCATACCAACGGCTGTCAACTGGGGCCGAAAGGTCCGACATCAGAACGGTCGATGCGCCCGAAACGCCCCCTGC
>JAFDJI010000231.1 GCA_019307545.1 Deltaproteobacteria bacterium
CATCGGAGTGACCGCCCATGCCCCCTGCTGATCACCTTTCGACGGGACAAGCCGCTAAACTGCTCTCGGTGACCGCGGACACAGTGCTGAAGTGGATCAAGAAGGGAAAGATCCCGGCAACCCGAACGGCGGGCGGTCACTACCGGGTGCTGTGGTCCGATGTCCAAGCGCTCCGAGAGGGGACCCTGGAACCATCGGTGGAACCGGAAAACGGTCAACCGGTCTTCTGCTGGGAGTTCCACGCCACCGACGACGGCATCTCCGACACCTGCCTCCCCTGCATCGTCTACAAGGCCCATGCGCTGCACTGCTTCGAGCTCAGCGGGATCCCCCTGCCGGAGGGTCGTGCGGGAACCTTCTGCGCCACGAGCTGTCTCGACTGCGCCTACTACATGTCCCATTTCGAGGAGCAGATCAGCGCGGTGGTCGTGGTCTGCAACCCCAATGAGCGCGAGGCGTTGGAGCAGGCGGTCCCGCCGTCCTCGAGCCTGCAGCTGACCTTCACCTGCTCGGTCTACGAGACGGCCGTCGCCATCCGGGACACGGAGCCCGACTACGTGGTGCTCCACGCCTCCCTTCCCCGCAAGAAACGCGACGAGCTACGCCATCACATCGAGGATGACCCGCACTGCCCGAACATCAGCGTCTTGGTGATCGGCGACGAGGTCGAGGATGAGACAGCGGATGGGCCTTCCTCCAGAGAGGAGGGCCTGGAGCGGATCCAGACCGAGATCTGGCGCCTCCATCGCGCCATGCCCCGAAGCACCGACCGCCCGGCCACCCGCTGAGAGGCTACCGGATCCCCTTCAACTCGGCGAACGCCTGGAGCGCTTGCTCCACCCCGGCCTCGTCGACGTCCAGGTGAAGGACCAGCCTCAGGGTGTCCGGCCCGGTCGGCAGGCACAGGACCCCGCGCTCCTCGAGCGTGCGCTGCAACTCGGGGGCGTCGGAGACGGTGACGAAGAGGATGTTGGTCTGGGGGAGCCGGACGTCGTACCCGTCCATCATCAAGCCCATGGAAAGGTCCCGTGCGCGCTGGTGGTCCTCCGCGAGGCGGTCCACGTGGTGCTCCAGGGCATACAGGCAGGCGGCGGCCAGGATCCCGGACTGGCGCATGCCGCCACCGAGCATCTTTCGGATGCGTCGGGCGCGCTCCATCAGGTACAGCGGCCCGCACAGCACCGAGCCCACCGGGGCTCCCAGGCCCTTGGAGAAGCAGAAGCTCACCGTGTCGAAGCCACTGGCACGGCGGGCGAGCGGAACCCCGGAGGCGACCACCGCATTGAATGCGCGGGCCCCATCGAGGTGGGTGCGCAGCCCGGCTTCCCGCGCGACCTTGGTGAGCGCGTCGAGTTGGTCGAGGGTGTGGACGGTGCCGCCGCCGCGGTTGGAGGTGTCTTCCACACACAACAGGGTTGCTGGGGCGAAGTGGGGGTCCGTCGGACGGATGTGTCGCTCCACGTCCAAGGGGTCGAGGATTCCGAGTTGCCCCGGGATGGCTCGGATCTGGACTCCCGCGATCACCGCGCCCCCGGCGGCCTCGTAGTTGAACGGATGGGCGCCAGCCTCCATGAGCACCTCGTCCCCGGGACGGGTGAGCAGGGCAAGCGCGATCTGGTTGGCCATGGTCCCCGACGGGGTGAACAGCGCCCCCTCCTTGCCGGCCCGCTCGGCTGCGGCCGCCTCGAGGCGCTTCACGGTCGGATCGTCGCCGAGGACGTCGTCCCCGAGCGGTGCCGCCATCATGGCCTTCTTCATCGCTTCGGTGGGTCGGGTGACCGTGTCGGAGCGCAGGTCGACGACAGGCATGGAGCCTCCAGGGTGGCCGGGCCCGCGCTACCGCGGTCCGGTGAGTACCTCAGTGGTGGGCACGGCGAGCTTGGTGCAGTACCCATCGGCATCCGTGTAGCCGGCGTACGTGCGGAAGGCCGGGATCTGGTCGGCGTAGTTGAGCCCGTAGTAGCACACCGCCAAGAAATGCTCCGCGATCGCCGTGTACACGTAGTGCTGCGTCTCGGGCGGGAGCAGCGAGCCGTTCCAACCCTGCTGGTCCGGGGTGGGCGTGGTGAGGTTGGCGCCGTAGAAGTCGGGCAGCTCACGGCCGGGCCGACCTTTCGCCCAACGTAGGTAGGCAGGCCGCAGGTTGGCGGGCTTCGGCACGCCGAAGCGGCTGTCGTCGTAGCCCGCGTTGTGAGAAGCGATGGTGATCTGCACCAGGGCCCCCGAAGCGCGGAGGTCTGGGTCGGCCCAGGCTTCTCCAAGGGTGAACGCGGCTGCTTCGGTGCTTTTCTCCAGGTCGGTGCGGTGGTCGACCCGGCAGGAATCGATGCGGCACCGGGGCGGGTCCACCTCTCGGTCGACGTAGATGGCGTTCAGCATCACCTTTGCGACCGGCACGAGCCCTTCTGGGGTCCACAGCGTGCCCGGAGCGTCGCGGAAGCTGCAGTCCCGGACCTGGAAGACCAGGTCGGCGTCCCGCTCGACACGGTTGGGCACCTCGGGCATGAACTGCCAGTACCCCTTGGCGCAGGCGCGGGACTGGGCTGACCCGTCGTAGCGGCTCTCCAGGTAGGGGATGGCGGCAAACACCTCTGGGAGCCCGGCCTCGCGCATCGCCTCGACGACCGTGGCGTACTCCTCCCGCACCACGTCGAGTCGCCGGAACACCGACCTCGCCTTGAGGTGGGTCTGTACCGATGCGGCCACCATTTCGTAGAAGGTCTGATCCCAGTTCTCGGGGTCCGTCAGGCGCTTTCGGCCCGACGTATCGATGTTGGGCGACATCACGAAGTCGGTGAAGGGCTGACGCAGTCCCTCCCGCAGGCGTTCGTCCACCTGCTCGCGGCTCACCTCGGCGAAGCGGTAGAAGGGTTCCCCCTCCTCGGTGGGCCCGAGGGGCTCGATCTCGGGGGGTTGGAAGATGACCACGGCCAAGATGGCCGCGGACGCCACGACGGCCATCAGGAGCAGGCACCCGACGAACCACATCGGAGCACTGCTGGAGCGGATGCGGGTGGCCCCGTGAACCCCCGCTCGGGAAGACGACAGGTCCCCCCCCGCCCGTACACCCAACTCGCGCAGGCCCAGGAATTCCAGGGTGGCACCGCGACCCACCGCGCCCAGGTGAAGCGCACAACCGTCGGAGAGGTACTGTGGACCACCGATCGGCTCGATCGTGTTCCAGTCGACGTTCGGGTGGGGGCCCATCCGGACCTGGTTGGTCCCCACCGGAGCCACCGTGGCCTGTCCGTTCTGGTAGCTGGTGAGGACCAGGTGGCGCGCGTCGAGCCCTCGGTACCCGGAGAGACCGAATCCGCCGGGCCCGGGGGCAGCGCCCACGTGGACCACGGGACCACGCAAGACCTGCTCTGTCCCCGCGATCGGGCCGTCGAGCACCCGAATGGCGATGTCCCAACGCTCCGCCATCAGCGAACCTCCACCAACCCCGGCAGGTAGTCGGCGGGGGGCTGCAGTCCACACAACTCCAGCAGGGTGGCGCCGATGTTTGCGATGCCCGGCTGGTCCGGGTCTCGCAGCGTCGAGAGGCCACGCGGATCGTAGAGGATGAAGGGCACCGGGTTCAGGGAATGGGAGGTGCGCGGGAGGGGGGCTCCCTGCTCGTCGCACTTGATCACGCCCTTCTTGCGCATCCACATCTCGTCCGCATTGCCGTGATCGGCGGTGACCAGGAGGATCCCGTCCGCCTCCCGGACCACGCGCTCCAAGCGCCCGATCTGCAGGTCGACCGCCTCCACTGCGATCCGGACGGCGTCCAGCTTCCCGGTGTGACCCACCATGTCGCCATTCGCATAGTTGAGGCGGACGTGGTCGAAGGCACCGGACCCGATGGCCTCGACCACGGCGTCGGTGATCTCAGCGGCCTTCATCCAGGGGCGTTCCTGGAACGGCCGGGAGTCCGAGGGGATTTCCAGGTACGTCTCCAAGGCATCGTCGATGCGGCCCGATCGGTTGCCGTTGAAGAAGTAGGTCACGTGCCCGAACTTCTGGGTTTCGGAGCAGGCGAAGGTGCGCAGCCCCGCCCCGGCCAGGTACTCCCCCACGGTGCGGTCGATGGAGGGCGGCGAGACCAGGTACTGGCTGGGGATGTGGGTATCGCCGTCGTACTCCATGATTCCCGCGTAGAACACCTCCGGGCGGTCCGGCCGGGCGAAGTGCGGGAAATCGTCCTGCTCGAAGGCCCGCGAGATCTCGATCGCGCGGTCGCCTCGGAAGTTGAAGAACAACACCGCATCTCCGTCCCGAATCGGCCCGCTGGGCTCCCCGTCCTCGCCGGTGACCACGAAGGCCGGGAGGTACTGATCGTCGATCTCCGGGTCCTCCTCGTACAGGGTGCGGATGGCCGCCGACGCCGAGGGGAAGCGCCGCCCCTCCCCCATCACGTGGGTGTGCCACCCCCGCTCCACCATGGCCCAGTCGGCCTGGTAGCGGTCCATGGTGATGTGCATGCGGCCGCCACCCGACGCGACGCGGTAGTCCCGTCCCTCGGAGCGGTGCGCGGCGAGGCGCTCCTCCAAGGGCTCCACCCAGGTCAGTGCCGAGCGCTGGTCCACGTCGCGACCATCGGTGAGCACATGGACCCTGAGGCGATGTACCCCATCGCTGGCCGCACGCTCGATCATCGCGTGTACGTGGTCGACGTGGCTGTGGACGTTCCCGTCCGAGAAGAGCCCGAGCAGATGCAGCGTCCGAGCGCCGACCAGGCGCGCCCACACTTCGGTCTGGAACGCCTCCCCCGACGCCAGGGCGTGGTTCACCCGTTTGGCGCCCTGATCGAACACCCGACCTGCGCCCATCGCGTTGTGACCCACCTCGCTGTTCCCCATGTCGCCGTCGGCGGGAAGGCCGACGGCCGTGCCGTGGGCCGTCAGGGCGGTGTGGGGGAGGCGGGCGAGCATCCGATCGAGATTCGGGGTGCGGGCGGTGGCGACGCCGTCATCTGGTTCGCCGAGACCCAGGCCGATGCCGTCCATGATGCACAGGACGACCGGACCCGAGCGAGGTTGGAATCCGGGAATGGGCGCCAGGGGTTCTAGCATGGGGAATCTCCGGAGATTGGGAGCTAACTTGTACTCAGGGGCCTGCTCGTACCACGCACCCGAAATCAATGAAGGTCGTCGATGACATTCCTGGTCGTGTTCCTGCTGGGCTGCACCACTCCAACGCTATCGTCGGTGGAGCCCTGGCGGGCGGCGCCGGGAGAGAGGGTACAGGTAGCCGGGGAGCACTTCACCCCCCGGGTGCAGGTATACCTGGCGAAGGACGGGCAACCTCGAGCCGCCCTCGAGCAGGTCGAGTTGGCGGGCCCGACCCGGCTCTCCGCGGTGCTCCCGGAGGAGGAGCCCGGGATCTACGACCTGGTGGTGGAGAGACGTGGCCGCGCGGGGCGCCTTCCCTCGGCGTTGGAACTGCTTCCCGAGGTGGACGAGACGCCCTGTTCGGATGAGTTCACCGCGAACACCGAGCTGTCGATCATGCGCGAGGAGGTGGTGGTGGACCGCTTCTACCGCAACGGCGAAAGGCAAACGGTCCGGCTCGGCTTGGAGGAGATAGCGCGGGTGGAGTACGAGTTGGTTGACGATGGCATCCGGCAGTGCTCCGTCATCTACCTACGCACCACCGAAAACAAGCGGGTGGTGTTCAACGACGACACCAAGGTCGACCTGCGGGAGCGGGCCCGGAAGATCGCCCGGGACATGGGCAAGGAGCTGGAAGTCACCCGGCTGGATGCAGCGGCGATGGGCGAAGGAGTCGACGACGACTGAGCCGGGAACCCCCCTGGTCAGAACACGACCGGGTAGTTCACGATGGCGAGGTGCCCGCTGGCGAGCGCCGGGAACGCGGCCTGCGCGATCACCTGCTCGACGCAGGTCTCGGTGGGCTCGTGGCGCAGGCTGGTGGAGCGAGTGGAGACATCGACCACCTTGCCGTCGGCGCCGATCGTGAAGCGGATCAGGACCTTTCCAGCGATCCCAGGCACCTTGGCGCGCTCATCCTCGTAGCAGGCGACGATGGCGTCGCGGTGAGCGTCGATCACCTCCTCCACCGCGTCGTTCGAGATGGCACCGAGCACGACGGGCCTGGGCAGGATCGGCTCGCCTCCGATGATACCGGCGGCCTTCCCCTCCGGCTCGGAACCGCCGTTGGTGACGGCATCATCGGCTGGCTCGGCTCCACACCCCAGCATCGCGACCAGGAAGACGACCAGAGCTTCGGCTTTCATGGTCCTCCTCCTACCAGCTCACGTTGACAGGGTAGGTGACCATCATCCCGCCCTCTTGGTCGTGGGCGGGGAAATCCGCCTTGGCGATGACTTCAGAGATGCACTGCA
>JAFDJI010000922.1 GCA_019307545.1 Deltaproteobacteria bacterium
CGACGATGACTCCGACGGAGACGGCTCCTGCGACTCCGACGACCTCTGCCCGGGGTTCGACGACGCGGACGACCTCGATCTGGACCAGGTCCCGGATGGCTGCGACCCCGACCGCGATGGGGACACCATCCTCGACGAGCACGAGGGGCAGTGCCTGGTCGACACCGACCAGGACCTCCTCGTCGACTGTGAGGATCTCGACAGCGACGAAGACGGGATTCCCGACGCGACCGAAGCCGGCGATGGCGATCCCCTGACCGAGCCTGTGGATACCGACGCCGACCATGCCCCCGACTTCGTCGACACCGACGCCGACGACGATGGCTTGCTCGACGAGCACGAAGCGGGGTGTCCGGGCTCGACCGAGCGAACCCTGTCCGACTCGGACGCCGACACCTACTCGGACCTCGTCTAGGTGGCCATCGGCTCCGATGCCTGCAGCACCTCGAGTGATCCGTACGACCACGTCGATGCCTTCGTCGTGCTCGATGGTGACGCCGTCACCCCCACGAGTTTCGAGCTGACGGCAGAGGTCGACCGGATCGACGTGCTCTTCAGCATCGACACCAGCGGGTCCATGGACAGCGAACTCGGCAAGATCAAGGACCATCTCGCGGGCTCAGTGGTACGCGACATCCGGCACTTCGTCTCGGACGCGGCCTTCGGGGTGTCTGCCTTCCGAGACTTCCCGTTCCATCCGTTCGGGGGGAGCACCGACTACCCGTTCCACCTGGCACAGCGCGTCACCACCGACGCGACGGCCATCCAGGGTGCGGCGGACTCCTTGACCATCAGCGGATCGGGTGACACGTTGGAGAGTGGCTTCGAGGCGCTCTACCAGATCGCGGTCGGAGACGGTGGGGTGACCTGGTCCGGGGGTGGGATCGGCGCGTTCGATCCCACGGTGGGTCTCATCGCTGGGGTGGCGGATGGACCCATCGGTGGTGTGGGCTTCCGGGAAGGAGCGCTTCCGATCGTGGTCCACGTCACCGACGCCGTATCTCACGATGCTGCTGACTACGGTTCGAGCGTTTCGGGTGCACACACACGCAGCGAGGCGGTTGCGGGCCTCCAGGGCATCTCGGCACGCTTCATCGGTGAGACGAGCGGTGCTGCGGCCCACGCAGAGCTCGTGGGCCTTGCCGAGGAGAGCAACGGAACCGTGCCCGTCTGTGCCTTCGAGTCCAGCTGTGGCGTCGACCAGTGCTGCACCGGTCAGACCGGGACCGCCGAGCCACCGGTCTCGGGAGTCTGCCCGCTGGTGTTCTCCGTTTCCCAGGAGGGCACGGGGATGATGTACGGGATGATCTACGGGGTGTACGTCCTGGTCGAGCACACCCGCCTGCTGGTCAGCCAGGAGGTCATCCCCGACCCGTCTGTCTTGCCCTCCGTCGACACCTCCTGTTTCGTAGAGTCGGTCGAGGCGAAGCAGTGGACGCGGAGCGGATCCTGTGGGCCCGATCCGGTCGCGGACGGAGACCACTTCGACGACGTGAGCCACGGGACCGATCTGGTCTTCGATCTGCAGCTCCGAAACGACGGCTGTGCCGCGGCGCTCGACACGCCCCAGCTCTATTCCACGACGATCAGGGCGTTGGGTGACGGGGTGCTCTTGCTCGACACATTGGAGCTGTACATCGTGGTTCGGCCCACTCCGTGAGGCCGGTGTTCGGCCCACCACGCGTCCGCCCGCCACCAGATAGGCGCGCGTGGTGCAGCCTTGGTGCCACTCCCCGCTGTCGGTGTACCCCACGGTGGTGTTCATCGTGGTGGATGTGTGTAGAGCGCCATGGCCAGGGGTGGGGCATGATGGCGGGACTACGCCATCGGGCTGTCACACGGCCTGACTAGCGCCATCCCCAGTCATTGGGGTCCCACGTGCCGTCCCCGAGGCCTCGAAGCACAGGGTCGAGGAAGTCCACAACCGCTGAATGCACGTCCTCGAGAGTGCGCCAGTACAGTGCCTCTCCTGTGCCGATCGCAAGGGCAGGGTCCCGCCCTGCTGCCCTTCGAGGACCACGGGGCAGCTAACGCAGCTCTCGGATCTTGATGTTGCGGTAGGCAACCCAATCACCATGGTCTTGGAGCGCGATGTGTCCCCGGGTGGCGCGGCCATAGGCCGGCCGCTCGCTGATGGTCTTGGAGCGCGATGTGTCCCCGGGTGGCGCGGCCATAGGCCGGCCGCTCGCTGAACTTGCTCGCCGCCACCAACTCCTCCCACTCCTCCGACCACAACTCGTATTCCACCACCTTGGTGCCGTTGAGCCAGTGCTCGACGTGTGATCCATCCACGAGGATCCGCACTGTGTTCCATTCGCCGGCAGGGGTCACAACGCCCTCTGGCGCAGCGTGGAGCCCATAGTTCGAGCCTGCGGCGGTGAGCCGTGAGAGTCTGTCGGAGTGCGCCGCATCGTCCAGCACCTGCATCTCTGGACCACTGTGGTACGTCCGATCGCCTTCTTCTGTCACGCGAAAGAAGACCCCGGAGTTGCCGCCTGGCGCGACCTTCCACTCCAACGTCAGCTCGAAATCGTCGAATTGTGCTGCCGTGATGATGTCGCCGCCAGCACCAACCCGGGTGAGCGCGCCGTCCACTACCTTCCAGCCGTCAGGGGCGCGTTCCTGCCGAAACCCTCGCCATCCGTCGAGGGTCGCACCGTCGAACAGCAATCGCCAGCCGGCCTGGGCTTCCTGGCTGGTCAAGGTGTTCATCGCTGTTGGCTCCTCGGTGGGAGCGGGCGCGACCTTCTTGGCGATCGCCGTCTCCGCCTCGTGGACCGCGGGGTTGGGGGTCGCGTCCGCGGGCGTCCGCCCTGCGAGCCAGTCGATCGCGCCCAGAAGGTGGTCCTTGTAGACCCGCGAGTCCCAGACGTCTCTGCGGTGCCCCAGCGAGGTGTACAGCAGCCGCCCCTGCCCGACCTCCTTGCACCAGGCGACCGGCACGTGGAGCGGCTCTTTCGGGTCCGTCTTCTCCATGTCCAGGCTCAACAGCACCCGGACGCCTTGGGAGTCGAAGGACTTGTGTCGGTAGATCTCCTCTTTGAGCGCGTAGCTCTTCGGGAACCCCTTCATGGCGGGGTGCGCCTCGTCTTGGACCTTGAGGGTGACCGTGGTGTCCGATGTCCAGGGGTGTCCGTCGAAGATTCCTCCCACCAGCCGAGGGTACTGGGCGTGCTCGGTGAGCGTGTCCGTGGCGCTGTGGATGCCCAGAAACCCGCCGCCAGCACGGATCCAGGAATCCAACGCATCGTAGCTGGAGGCCGAGAGGGGGAGATTTCCCTGGGTGAAGAACACGACCACCTGGGAGGTGGACAGGCGTTCCTCCGTGAACATGCCTACGTCCGGGACCGTCTCCACGGTGAACCGGCCCTCGGGCTGCAGCTCGTCGAAGACCCGCTCGGCAAGGCTCGTGCCCTCGGTCCGGTCCACCGCAGCGTGCGTGAACGACACCGATTGGGTGACCAGCAGCAGGTGCGGATCAGATGTGGTCTCGTCCGCCCCGCAGCCGCTCATGGTGGCGGTCAGAGCGGCAAGCGGGAACAGGATTGCCCTCATGGGCGCATGCTACATCAAGCGTTGGTAGCCGCCGTTGAGTGGGGAGGGTACCCGATGAGGTCCGACCGGCTGTGCCCGATGACCGCGGCCAGTGGCATCTCTTTCGGGCGGGCTACCAGGTCAGGAACAGGCCGTAGGAGGCCACCAACATCGCCGAGGCGAACAGTACCTTGTAAAGGGTCGCCTCGACACGCTCTACGTGGGTGGCGGCCGGGGCGGGGGCGAAGGCGTCGCCGACCATCTCGAGCACTTCCGACAGCGCGCTGGGCTCGGTGCTGGGGGCGATGTCGACGGGGAGGACGAGATCGTGTGTGGTGCTGGACATGATGACCTCTGCGCCCATCGGGTGGGACGTTGGCTTCTACAGTGTCTTGGCGGCAACCGTTGTCACGCGCCGCATTGGTTTGTCTGCCCCGTCTACGCGTGACGCTGGTGTCTATTGCAGAGGATTCGAGATCGGCGAGCACCTCTCGATCAGTGCGGACCCCCAGGGAGGATGCAAGCCGCGTGCCGATTGACGCGAAAGACAGCGTAATAATTAAACTATGCTCCGACTCCTGGTAGGCTCGACCCGAGCGAGCGCTGCGCGACGCAGCCGTGGAGGT
>JAFDJI010000232.1 GCA_019307545.1 Deltaproteobacteria bacterium
AGTCCGGACGTCCCACGTCCAGCGGCCCAGCGAGGAAGGGGACGGGAAGCGCACTGGGGACCGGCAGGAAGTAGGCGTCGGCGAACAGCAAGGCGAACAAGGTGGTCCAGAGCGGTCCCTCGGCGAACAGCACCGTGCGGCCGAGCGAGGACACCAACTCTGCCACCGCAGGCTCCACCGCACGAACAACCTCGCCCGACTGGTACCCCGGCCGCGTGCCGATCCGTTCTGCGCCCGGGAGGACGAGGTGCCGCACTGGAGGCCGGCGGGGCGGGGGATCCGGGGCCCACCCTCGACGGAGCTGCGCCGCGAGGCGACGTCCGCTCCGGGCGATCGCGAGCCGACTCGGCCCCCGGGACGAGGCCCGGGCGTTCACGAGGTGTTCCCAGGCCTGCTCGGATCGGCCCTCCGCTTCCAGGGTGCGCGCCACCCGGACCGCCACCTCCGCCGCGGGGAGGTGTCCCCCATCGACAAGGCCCTGGTACAGAGCATGTGCGCCAGCCGGGTCCCCCGCACGCTCTCGGTCGCGGGCCGCGCACAGGATCCGCTTTCGGAGGGGGCCGCGGAGATCGAGATTCCCGGGAGGCCACTCCTCACGAGCGTCCAGGGCCCGCAGGAGCACCTCGGGCTCCAACTCGTCGCGGCCTCGCCACAGCGCCTCCCACCCGAGGAGATGGCGGCGGTCTCGGTGGAGCCCCGTACCCGGAGTGCACGCGTAGCTGGGCCATCGCACGTGCCCGAGCCGCTCCACCACGAAGGCGCTCCGATCCGGACGACGCCGCAACAACGCCCACTGCTCGAGGCGAACGATCAACCCCCGGTGCCGCACCTGGACGACTGCCCGATTCGACCACCCCCGACGGCCCTGCAGCCGATCCTCCAGCTCCGCCCTGCGGCCCCCCACGGGGAGTTCCAGGGCGCGACAGACCTCTTTCAGCTCCACCACGGTGAAGACGGCGAGGCGGCGATCCCAGGGGACGAACCGGTCCATCAGCTCCAAAGAGACCAGGACTTCCACCGCGGCCGCGGGGTCCGGCACGCCGGGAACCGCCAGGCGGTCCACCGCGAACACAATCGGCCGGCGCGCGGTCAGACGCGCGTAGAGACGCGCAGGGGCCCCGCGCAACCCCCAGATACGGCGAACAATGTGCAGTTCCCCCGCGGTCAGCAGGTCTACGCCCCGTCCAAGAGCAAGCTCCAAGATGGCGTTCAGGTCCTCCACGGGCAGATCGGGGTTCGAATCTGGGCCCCCAGCCCGCCTGCCCGACTCAGCCAAGCTCGACCGCTTCCTCGACCAATGCGGAGTCCACCGGTGGGGCGTCGGCCAGCCGCTGCAGGGTCCCCAACATGCGCTCGCCGACCTCTGTGGCACGTCGGTGGGCGCTCGTGGCCGACAGGCCGGAAGAGAGCACCGGAAGCGCAAGGAGGCGGCTGAGACGGCTTCCGATGTGCCAGATGCTCTCCCTCAACACTGCGGTGGCCAGTGCGCCACTCGGGCGGCGCGCCGCCCTTCCCTTCACCAAGACCGCCGGCAGATCGCGCACCCGCATCCCCATCGGGCCCTCGCCGGGCAGCTCGAGCTCGAAACCCGCGGCGAGTGCCTGCCACACCGCCATCTCACCCCGATCAGTGGTGGGATCGAACCCGAACACGATGGCCAACCGCTGGGCCAGCCGGAGGAGCGCAATCGTGGAGGCCAGCGCTTCCGGAGGCACCGAGGCCGCACCCCCGAGGCCCGCGAGCCCTCCCACGAGCGTGAGCTTGAAGCGGGATTGCTCGATGACCCACCGACCGGTGTCCAGGAGCTGGTCGGGCTCCGGCGCTTCGGATCCGTGCACGATGAAGGGGCGCTCCGCGGCACGGAGCCACCGGCGTACCCGCTCCGGGGTCACGGAGACGGCTGCGTACAACGCGCCGGGCAGCGAGACGTCCACCTGCCCCAACAACTCTCCCATCAGCTCGCGAACCGTCGGCATCGACGGTCCAAGGGTATCCCCTACTCGCCGTACTCGCTCTTCGGGGAGGACAGATCCTGTCCGGGTCGAACCACCCGTAGCCGCCACCCGGCATCTGGCGCCCGTCGACGCGCACCCTGGTAGGCCGTGTCCGTGGTGTCGATGATCGCCGTGTCTCCCGTTTCGCAGTAGACGTCGCTGCACCCGGCGACGAGTGCGACCGCCAGCAACAACGCGAGGGAGGCCACGCGACTGGTCAAGGGATGCGCCTCCAGGATCACCCACAGCAGGGTGACGGCGACGAAGGCCGCGAGCCCGCGCGCCACCTCCGCGCGTGACGCCCGCCCCATCCAAACCCCCAGAAGCGCCAAGGGCCCCATGGACAGGACGCTGTTGGGTCGAATGCCCAGGGCAAGGGCGAACAGCACCCCCGCCAGCCAGAGGGGAACCCGGCGGCGGGCCACTCCGAGGGCGGTGGCGGCCACGAGCACGCTGGTGAAGCACTCCGCGACGTACGCGGAGGCGACGGCACCTTGGTACCAGAACGGGGGACACACCGCGAACAGCAACGCCACCACCCAGGGCAGGACCCGTCCCCCATCGCGGCGCACCATCGCTCCGAGCAGCAGGAGCGTGCCCGCGCCGAGCAAGGCGTTCACAGCCAAGAACGGCGCCGTGGGGCCTCCGGGGAGCCACCTGAAGGCCCAGAGCATTGCCATGAAGACGGGGTTGCCCGGTGGATGCGGCTGGTGCTCGTAGACGTCGAAGTCTGTGATAGCCAGTGCGTAGTTCGCCGAATCCCAGTCGTACAAGACGTCCGGGGCGACCAGGATGCGCGAGGCGGTCACCGCCGCCAACAGCACCCCCCAGGCGAGCACTTCGGCGGTCGTGGTGGACAAAGCGCCGCTGCGAGGCGCGGTCCAGCCCGCCCCGAGGGGACCCTTCACGGACGGCGAGGCGGTTTCCATCGGTCGAGCCAGTTATCATCCCGCCGCGCTACAGCCGCGAACGGAGGTCCCATTTGGAATCGGTCATGGAGGTCTACCTCGCGTCCGTCCAGGCCAGTGGCACAGAGCTGTCCCTCTCCGATCTGGTGTTCGAGGCCGACATCATCGTCCAGCTCACCCTGTACCTGCTCATCATCATGAGCGTGGTCTGCTGGGCGATCATCTTCCGGAAGTGGTTCCAGGTGCGTCGCGCCGCGCGCCTTTCCGCCCGTTTCTTGGACCTGTTCTGGAAGTCCAAGCGCCTGGACGCCGTGTACGAAAAGACCGGCCTGTATCGCAAGAGCCCCGTCGCGGCAGTCTTCAAGGCCGGGTACCAGGAACTCGCCAAGATCACGGCCGGCGGAGGAAAGGGCGACGACGCCGGACCGAACCTGGAGCGCAGCCTGCGCCGCGCGGCCTCGGTGGAGGCGACCACCCTCGAGCGCTATGTCACCTTCCTGGCCACCACCGGCTCCACTGCCCCGTTCATCGGCCTGTTCGGGACGGTTTGGGGCATCCTGCGCGCCTTCCAGAAGCTGGGGACCGCAGAGGTGGCGTCGATCCAGGTGGTCGGCCCCGATATCTCCCACGCGCTCATCGCTACCGCCGCAGGGTTGGCGGCCGCCATCCCCGCGGTGATGGCGTACAACTACTTCAACAGCAGCATCAAGGTCATCGTGACCGAGATGGACAACTTCTCTTACGACTTCCTGAACATCGTCAAGCGGCACTTGAAGTGACGGGAATGGTCACAAGGGATGGAGGGTCCAACCGCTACGGAGGTCTCCCGCCATGGGCATGACGACCGGTGGAAACCGCGACACCATGAGCGACATCAACGTGACGCCCCTGGTCGACGTGATGCTGGTGTTGCTCATCATCTTCATGGTGACCGCGCCCCTGCTGAACGCCGGGGTGGACATCGACCTGCCCAAGGCGGACGCACCTCCGCTGGTCATGGACCAGGAGCACCAGCTCATCCTCTCCATCGACGAGGACCTGACCTACTCGATCGACGAATCCACCTTCCCCAGGGAGGAGATCCCGCAGCGCCTGGCCGCCATCGCGAACGCAAACCCCGACCAACCGGTGTTCCTGCGCGCGGACGGCGACGTCCCCTACAAGTACGTCGCGGAGCTGCTGGCCGCGGCCAAGAACGCCGGTTTTCCGCGCCTCGGGATGGTGATGCAGCACGGCGTCGAAGAGGAGGACCAGGAGTAGTGGCCGCGATTCGCTCGGTACTCATACCCGAGCCGCAACCGCTCACCATTCCGCTGGTGTTCGCCGTCCTGCTCCACGCCTGCACCGGCGGCGCCCTGATCGCCGCCGATTACGCCACCGACTTCTTCTCACCCCGTGGGCCGATCATCGACATCAGCGACACCGTCGAGGTGTCCCTGGTCCAGCTCAAGCACACGGACGCGATGCCCACTCGCGCCACGGTGGCGCTCCCCGAGCCCGCGCCGCCCAAGGAGTCGGACCTCACCTACACCAAACCCGATGCCAAGCCGAGGCCGAAGAGCGTGCCGGACCGCACCTCGGAGCGGGAGACCCTGCTGAAGGAGCTGGAGCGCCAGCGCCTCATGCAGGAGGCGATCGAGGGCGCCAAGACCCGTGCTGCAACCGACCCGGACTCCACCGCCACCGAGTCCATCCAGACCGGCGGGTTCGGGGGGCGCGCCGACCCCGAGCTCGCGCGCTACAAGCTGAGCGTCGAGCAGATCTTCAACGACGAGTTCGAGACCCAGAAGCTCACCGTGAAGCGGGTCGCGGACGTCAACCCCGGCATCAAGGCGGAGTACAACGTGGACTTCGACCCAGAAACCGGTAGAGTACTGGGTTGGTCCCCCTACCGGCCGAGCGGGAACCCTGTCTACGATGCCGCCGTGGAGCGCGCCATCCAGGCGATCTCCACCCTCCCCCTACCACCCGAGAAGTACCAGGACACCGTCGGCACCCGGTTCACCATCACCTTCTTCCCCCCCTGATCCATACTGATCCAGGTCACCATGCGTCGCGTTTCCGAAGCCCGCTTCATAGGCCTGTTGGCCCTCATGGTCGTCGCCATGCTCGTGGTGATCCTGGGGAGCACCGCCGCCCCCGCCCAGGAAGCCGGCTTCCGCCTGACCGTGAAGCCAGGCGCGAACGACTACCCCATCGCCCTGCCCACACCGCTCGCCCTGGCGGGCACCAACGCCGCCAACGCGGAAGAGCTGTGGTCCGTGGTCCGCCGCGACCTGGAGATGACCGGGTATTTCAAGATCATCGACCCCAACGCCTACCTCGACCAGAGCGACAGCATCGAGCCAGGCACCTTCCCATGGGATCCATGGCGGAAGATCCGCGCGGTGGCCCTGGCAAAGACCCGGATCCAGGTCCGGGAGGATGGTCTGGCCGCTGACGTCTTCGTGTACGACGTAGGTGCCGGCGACAAGGTGTCTGCCAAGCGGTTCATCGGCCAGCAGAGCGACATCCGGTACCTGGGACACAAGATTGCGGACGAGATCCTGGTCGCACTCACCGGAGAGCATGGGTTCTTCGGCAACCGGCTCGCGGCCGTAGGCAGCCGCAGTGGAAACAAGGAGATCTACGTGATGGACATGGACGGGAACGGGGTGCACTCCGTGACCCGCAACGGCTCCATCAACCTCTCCCCCGCCTGGTCGCCGGACGGCCGCCACATCGCATGGACCAGCTTCAAGCGCGGCAACCCGGACATGTACGCGAAGGAGCTGGCCTCGGGACGGACCCGGGTGCTCTCCAACCGGCCCGGGATCAACGCCGGCGCCGCCTACTCCCCCGACGGACGCCGCGTCGCGCTCGCCCGCAGCACCGGCGGCGACAGCGATGTGTACGTCATCGACGCCTTCACCGGGCAGGAGGTGTCTCGGGTGACCCGCGGGGGGGGAATCGACGTAGCGCCCAACTTCTCGCCAGACGGGGCCGAGATCGCGTTTTCCTCGGAGCGCAGCGGCGGCTCCCAGGTCTTCGTGTCCGACCTCTCCACCGGGCAGACCCGGCGCATCACCTTCGCCGGTGACTTCAACTTCGACCCCGTCTACTCGCCGGACGGCAGCAAGATCGCCTTCGTGGGCCGTTCTGCCGGGTTCAACGTCTTCGTGGTGGACCGGGACGGAAAAAACATGACCCCGGTCACCCAGGACCAGGGTAACAACGAAGACCCTTCGTGGAGCCCGGACGGCCGGTACCTGGTCTTCGGCACCGACCGCCGCGGACGGCAGGAGGTGTGGGTCTCCACCCCGGACGGTCGGCACCAGATGCCGGTTACCGACGGCCACGGCGGGTGGACCCAGCCCACCTGGTCTCCCGTGAAATAGGGGGCGGTGCATGCCGCTCGCCGCCATCGACGTCGGCAGCAACTCGTTCCTCCTCACCGTGGTTG
>JAFDJI010000923.1 GCA_019307545.1 Deltaproteobacteria bacterium
TGTCGCGCGCATATTCGATCTCACCGCTGCATGCGGTGGTTCCAGAGCGGAGGGTGGAGCAGCCAGTCGCGCACGGTCGTCCTGCGGGAGAGGGACAGACAGTAGTACACCAGTTGCCACCGCTCCGTCTCGTCCAGGGAGTCGGCGTAGGACGGCATCGGGGTGCTGTCGAGCCCGGTGGCGAAGGACCGGTAGACATCCGGCGGGTCGGATCCGGCCTTGTAGACCCCGGTGGTGAAGTCGAAGGCCACGATGCGGCGGCCGTAGTCGTCCTCCAGCGGGTTGTCAGGGTTGCCCCTACCGTCCTCGCCGTGGCACTTCGCGCACTCCATGCGGGCGTAGACCTCCCGTCCGGCGGCCAGCATCTCTTCGGTGGGGGGGGGCGGCGTCGCCAGTTGCGCGTCCGTCACCACGATGTCCTCGGGGTACACCCCGTCCTCGAACCAGTCCGAAAAGGTCTTGATGTAGGCCACCACCGCGTCCCGCTCCCCCACTGCCAGGAGGTGCTGCCAGGACGGCATCGAATTGCCCGGGATGCCCCGGTCCACCGTTCGGCGGAGGTCCTCGTCTGTGGGAACGGAACCGCTCATGGTGGAACGGAACTTGAACGTACCCAGGGTGAAGTCGCGGGGCAGGGGGTCCAGCCAGCGAGCGATCGAGCCGGTCCCGTCTCCTTGTCGTCCGTGGCACGGCTCGCAGGCCTTGCGGTACACCCGCTCGCCGAGCACCACCAGGTCCTCGTCACCCGTCGCCTCGGCGTCCGGGGGAACCGCCAGGAGGAACAGGGCGAACCCCACGGCTCGGAGACACATGGTCGTCACAGGAAACCGTGGAGTTGGAGCACCAGGCGGTCGGCCCGATCGGCGGCGGAGGCCTGGGGGATGTCCATCCGCAGGTCGTAGAGGAGGCTGACCTGGAAGAACTGGACCGGGAAGACCTCGAAGCCCATCACCAGCCGACTGCGGTGGTCGTTGCCAAAGGCGATGTCCCGGTCGTGGTAGTCGTAGCTGATCTTCCCGTTCACTCCCCGGGCAAAGAGGATGTCGAACTCCGCCAGTCCCGCGAGTTGGGTGACCTCGAGCGCGCTGTCGTGCACGAAGTCGACCTCCGCCAGCGCGGTGAGGCGCCCCAGGGCGAACCCGCCCCAGGCGCCGCCGATGGCCCGGTAGACGAAGTCGTCCTCCACTGTCTGGTCGGCGAAGGACCCGGACAGGCCCAACCGCCATTCCCGGTACACCAGGGCGCCCGACCCGATCACCTTCTTGCCGAAGGCCGTGCCGCCGTTGTCGGTGACCGCGAGGCTGATCACGTGGGGCTTGGCGTCAAGGCCGGCCTCGATGCCCAGCTGGGGCGTATCGTAGCGGAACCCGGTCACCGTGCGGATCGCCGCGGCGTCGTCGAGGAGGCGGATGCCGAAGGGCTGGAGGATCTGCCCCGCCTTGACGTAGGCACCTCCCGGGAGGTTCTCCGCCATCACGAAGGCCTCACGGGCCCCGAAGAAGGGCGCGAAGGTCTGGTCGAGGTACACCGAGATGCGCTCCGCGAGCACATCCAGCTTCAGGTACAGGTTGCCCTCGGCGATGGAGAAGGTGTTCTGGGTGTCGATGTGCCCGATGACGTTGTCGCGGAAGGTGGAGTCCGCCTCGAAGACGGTGGTGTTGTTCAGCCGGAGGTTGGCGCCGATCGACACCGTGCCCGACAGGCCGGCATCGGTGAAGCGCGTGGTCTCCACCTCCCCTTCCTTGGGCCACTCGTAGGCCGGCAGGGCGGTCTGGGCGTAGATGACGCCGAAGCCGTTGCGCAGGCCGCCACCCGTGTGGTTGACGTGGCACTGGCCACAACTGTAGCCCTCCCGCACCGCCATGTAGGGCTCGGCGCGGGCCGATGGGGAAAGGGCCACCGCTGTCACCAGCAGGAGCAGACAGGCCCACCACCACGTCCGCGTCACTCCGCCTCCTCGTCGCGAAGGGCACCCTCGGCGATCCAACTCTGGATGTCCTCCAACTGGAACTCGTCCAGGTACGGGGGACCGTCCCGCGGCAGGTGGGAGCCGATCCGCTGCTAGTGCTCCGGGGCCACCTTCGCCCAGATGTAGCTGTTCGCGGGGCGGTCGGGCTCCACCAGGAG
>JAFDJI010000924.1 GCA_019307545.1 Deltaproteobacteria bacterium
ACTACCTCTCGGGAAACGCCGACGCGGGCCTGGGCGTGCGCGTCGACGAGCGTTGGTCGATGGGGCTGGTGGGGTACAACCTCCTCCCGCTGAACGACCAACCGGACCTGCCCGCAGGGATCCTGGCTGGCGCCCGCTTCGAGGAGCCTTCGGTGGCGGCCTGGTCCCTGGACGCGGGGCTTCAGTTCGAGGAAGCCGATGGCATCCCGCTCGTCTTGCGCACGGGAGGTGAACTGCTCATCGGTACCACGCGTCCCCGCGTCGGCTATCGCTTCGAGGGACCGACGCGTGAGCACTGGGCCACCGCGGGAGTCGGCGCGGAGAGCGAAGCGGGTGCGGTGGAGTACAGCCTGTCAGTCCCACTGGTGGACAGCCTCCGCCCCTCCTCCCTGCTACACCGCTTCTCCATCCGACTCCGCCTGTGATGTCACTGCTGCTGGTGCTGCTGGTCGGCTGCGGCCCCTACGGGGCATGGCCCGACGAACAGACGGTCTTTCCGTACGTCTACACCCCGGAGACCGACCTCGAGGAGTACGAGGAGGTGCGCTGGGAGACGGAGACCTGGGACCTCGACAGCGGGTGTCCCGAGCCCCCGCTCTACCTGCTCAAGGCGGTGCGGCACCGCCCGTCGGCCCCGGTGGAGTCCCTCGAGCACTTCGCCGCCATGCGGGCACAGATCCCCCCCCTGGGCCCGGGCGGCACCACCCTTTCCTTCGTCGGCGATGCCATGTGGATTGCCGAAAACCACGAGGCGTTCGCGGACCCGGTGGCCGATCTCCTCGACGGCGACCTGCGCGTGGGAAACCTCGAGACCCCCACCTCACCCGATCACCCCACCGAACTGGGCGCGCTGGGTCTGTACAGCTTCAACGCACCCCCCGCACTGCTGGACGGGCTCCCCCTGGACCTGGTGCAGGTGAACAACAACCACTCCCTCGACGCGGGAGACACGGGCCTGGAGGCCACCCTCGCCGAGTTGGACGCCCGGGGAATCGCCCACACCGGGGTCGACGAGCACGCCATCGTGGAGGTGGCCGGACGTCGGATCGCCTTCCTCTCCTACACCTGGGGACTCAACGAGCGCGAGGTGGAGAGCACCCACGAGCTCTTCGTGGTCCCTTTCGGTCACCTGACAGAGGACATCGACCTCTCCGGAATCGAGGACGACATCCGGCTCGCCCGCGACGACGGTGCACAGACCGTGGTCCTGCTGGTGCACTGGGGCTTCGAGTACGAGTACTACCCCGACCCCCACTTCCTGGTCCTCGGGCGCCGCCTGGTGACGCTCGGCGCAGACCTCGTCGTCGGCCAAGGCCCTCACGTCGCCCAGCCCCCCGAGATCTGCCACGTGAACCACCCCGAGGTGGTGCCCGGGGTGGGGACCTGCAGCGTGCGCACCCCCGACGAGGTGCCGCGCACCGCGGCGGTGTTGTACAGCCTCGGCAACTTCGAGACCATCATGGGCACGGTGCCCTGTCAGACCGGCTTGGTCGCCACCGTCACCCTGGAAGACGACGTCACCGGTCTCGGCTGGACAGCCGTGGCGAACGTCGACACCGCCGCGCCCGAGCTGCACCCGCTGGATGCCCTCCTCGACGACCCCGAGTGGGCGGAGGAGTCCAGCCGGCTCGACGCCCACCTCGGCCGCTCCTGGCGGCGTGGAGAGAACCGATGACCGCGCTGCTGCTCCTCACCCTTTTCGCCTGCCGTGGGCCCATCGACCCCGGCCCCGTGCCCGACCTGGTGATTGTCGGCGTGGTTCACCCCGCGCCTCCGGAGCCCGGGCGTCGCCTGGCGGTCCTGGTCTCGGAAGGCCGCATCCTCGATCTGGTGGACGAGGCCGAGGGGAGGACCCGCGGTGGCACCGCCCCAGTCCTCGAGGCCGACCATGTGACGCCCGGTTTCGTGGACGCCCATGCGCACCCGATGAGCCTCGGCAAGAAGCTCTCCGAGTTGAACCTCACCGGGCTCGAGACCTACGCCGCGACCTTGGAGAAGGTCTCCGAAGTGGCCTCGGGCCCCGGGTGGCTGAGTGGCCGGGGTTGGGACCAGAACGACTGGAGCGACCCGCCCCCCGGTGGCTGGCCCCTTGCGGCCGACCTGGACGTGTTGATGCCTGACCGACC
>JAFDJI010000925.1 GCA_019307545.1 Deltaproteobacteria bacterium
TGCGCAAGTGGTCCTTCCACAGCCAGATGTGGTTCCTGTCGCACAAGTACCGGGTGCACTGCGAGCTGGCGAAGACCCCGGGCACCCTGGTCCAGGATCGGACCATCTACGAGGACGCGGAGATCTTCGCGACCTACCTCCACCGCAGCCGGCGCATGGACAAGCGGGACTTCTCCACCTACTACGAGCTTTATCGCGCCATGCGGGCCAACCTCCCGCCGCCGACCCTGCTCGTGTACCTGCAGTGCAGTGTGCGGGCGATCCGGCGCCGGATCCGCAAGAGAGGCCGAAACTACGAGCAGGAGATCAAGGCCTCCTACCTCCGCAAGCTGAACGGGCTGTACGGGGAGTGGATCTCCGGGTGGGATGCCAGCCCCATCCTCGTGTGGGATTCCGAACGCATGGATTACCTGGAGGATCTGGTCCACCGCATCGAGTTCCACCGTGCCATCGAGCGCTTCCTGTAGGGTCTGGGAACCGGCGCGGCCGGGGAGGTTCTGACACAATGCTGGCCCCGCTCGCTTGACGGGTAGGGCGCGGCCTCACTACATTCCTGCGGCTTCATCGCCTCTGGGGAGGCCCGAGCGTTTATGCGCGTCGTCTGCGATAACTGTAGTGCCGTCTACAAGATCCCCGACGAGAAGCTCGTCAAGCCGGTGAACAAGGCGACCTGTCGGGCGTGTGGGCACCGTATGTTGATCCCGCGCCCGCCTCCCCCCGACGACTTCGAGGACGAGGAGCGGACCCTGATCAAGGAGCGGCCCCTCGGGGTACCCACTCCGATGATGTCCGACAGCGGGGACCGCGTCACGGTGCCCATCGAACAGGATGAGCCGGAAGCCACCCTGCCTCGGGCCCGGCCCCCCATCCCCCTGCCACCGAGCCCCCGTCCCCAGAAGAGCGAGGCCCGTGCCCGACCACGCCCGCAATATCCGGAGATCCCACCCCCCAAGCCGGCGGCCCACCGTCGCCCAACGCCGAGCTACCCGGTGTTCAAGGACCTCGACGAGGAGACCGTCTGGGTCAAGAACCCGCCCACTGGCGCGAGGCGGCGGCGCTTCGACCCCGGGACCATTGCGCCTGACGAGCAGCCCACCCGACCCGCCCTGCCACCGCCCATCCCCATCCAGGACAAGGCCACTCCCACGGCGGTGCAGGAGCGCAAGGCGACGCCTCGCCCCTCGAAGGCCCGCCCCGTCGAGCAGGTAGAGCACGATCCCGCCGGGGACATGAGCCTGATCCTCCTCGCGACCCTGGCCACAGTGATCGGCGTCATCATCCTGGCCATTGACCTCCCGACCGGCTCCCACTGGGCGGACCTGGGGATCTCCCTGTTGGGGGTGACGCTCGCCCTCGCCGGCCTGTTCACCACGATGCTGGTGGTGCTCACCAGTGCCCGTGGCCGGCGCCCTGCCCAGGGGGTCCTGGCCCTCTTCGTGGGGGTCTTTGCCGCGACCGTCATCGGCGGGGCATTGGTGGCCGGCCGCGCCGGGCTGCAGCACCTCTCCGGCGCCTCCCCTCTGTGGGCGGAGGAGCAGCCAGAACCGTCCACGGCGACCGTACTGGGCGCTCCGCTCCAGACCCCAGCTATCGAGGAGCCCGAAGCGCCCGCCGTCGAAGAAGAAGTGGCGGACGCCGAACCGACCGAGCCGCCCGACGATGGCATGGAGACCGAGGTGGTAATGGCACCGCCGCCCCCCGCCAGGACGGCCACCACCCGCCCCCGGCCGGCCCCCGCGCCTCGCCCCACCACGACCCGCCCCGTCCGCACCACCGAACGCATCACCCCGCCTCCGGCGCCGATCCCCGAGCCCGAGCCGACTTCGGACCTGTTCGACACCGAGGATGATTTCCTCCTCGACGACGTGAGCGACGTGCTCGCGGACGCCGAGCCCGAGCCGCCTCCGCCTCCACCGCGCGTCTCCGTCCCCGAACCGGAACCAGAACCGGGCGTCATGGAGACGGTTCCGATGGAGGCACTGGACGTGATGCTGCGCAACAACCTGGAGGTGAAGAAGTGCTTCTTCACCTTCATGCAGGCCGAGGGGGCTCTCCCCTCCCGGGTGGACGTCCGCTTCACCCTGGAGACCCACGGGCGCGCCACCGGCGTCACCGTGACCCAG
>JAFDJI010000926.1 GCA_019307545.1 Deltaproteobacteria bacterium
CCTCCCAGGCCGTCTACTGCGTGCGCGAGCTCGCCCTCGACCCGGAGAAGGTGAACCGCAACGGCGGTGCCATCGCGCTTGGCCACCCGCTCGGGTGCACCGGCGCCCGGATCACGGCCACCCGGCTCTACGAGATGATGCGCATGGACGCGCGTCTCGGGGTGGCGTCGATGTGCATCGGTGGCGGCATGGGCGCCGCCGCGGTGTTCGAGCGCGTCTGACCCCCTGGTCCCCCTGGGCCCCCTCGCGGTAAGGGGGGGCCCATGCGTGCTGAACTGTTCGACCACCTGCTCGACGACTCCCACCGGACCTTCCGCGAGGTGTGCCGGCGCTTCGTGCGAGAGGAGATCGCTCCTCACGTGTGGGAGTGGGAAGAGGCGGAGGCGTTCCCCAAGGAGCTGTTCCGCAAGGCCGGCGCTGCGGGGCTCCTCGGGACCTCGTTCCCGGAGGCCTATGGGGGGGGCGGTGGGGACTGGTTCCACGCGCTCGTCATGAGCGAGGAGCTGATACGGGGCGGGAGCGCTGGGATCGCCTCCGGCCTCGGAACCCAGGCTATCGCGCTTCCGCCCATCCTCCACCTGGGCACCGAGGAGCAGAAGCAGCGATACGTCCCGGCGGTGCTCGCCGGAGACAAGGTGGCCGCCCTCGCCATCACCGAGCCCGGCGCCGGCAGCGACGTGGCGGGGGTGCACACCCGTGCAGTCCGGGATGGCGACCACTACCTGATCACCGGCGCGAAGACGTTCATCACCTCGGGCGTGAAGGCGGACATTGTGTCGGTCCTGACCAGGACCAGCGACGACCCGCACCAGGGGCTGACCTTCTTCGTGGTGGAGCGCGGCATGCCGGGCTTCGAGGTGTCCCGCGCCTTGAAGAAGACCGGTTGGCGCGCCTCGGATACCGCGGAGCTGTCCTTCGACGGGGTGCGGGTGCCCCTGGAGAACCGCATCGGCCCCGAGGGGTCGGGGTTCCTCGCCCTGATGCACAACTTCGAGGGGGAGCGCCTGCTCCTCGCCATCCAGGGCCACGCGCTCGCCGAGACGGCCCTGGAGGAGGCCGCTCGGTATGCGAAGGAGCGCCATGCCTTCGGTCGTCCGATCGGCAAGTTCCAGGTGATCCGCCACAAGCTGGCTGAGATGGCCACCCAGGTGACCTCTGCGAAGGTGTTGAACTACGCGATCGCGGATGCGATGCGTCGCGGCCAGCCGGTGATGGTCGAGGTGTGCATGGCCAAGAACCACGCCGCCAAGGTCGCCCGCGAGGTGTGCTGGGAGGCGGTGCAGATCTTCGGCGGCATGGGCTACATGCGCGAGACCGTGGTCGAGCGCCTCGCTCGGGACGCGCGCCTGCTCCCCATCGGTGGGGGCACGAACGAGATCATGAACGAGGTGATCGCAAGGGGTCTGGGCTACTGACCCGTGAGGCTACAGGAGCCCCAGCGCCGCGTGCGCCGCGGCCAGCCTTGCGACCGGAACCCGGTAGGGCGAGCAGCTGACGTAGTCGATGCCGATCTGGTGGAAGAAGCCGATCCCGCAGGGGTCGCCGCCGTGCTCACCACACACGCCGAGCTTCAGCGTCGGGTTGGCGGCACGACCGCGCTCGGCGGCGATTTCGATCAGCTGGCCGACGCCGTCGACGTCGAAGACCACCAGGGGTGACTGGGGCATGAGGCCCAACCGCTGGTACTCGGGGAAGAACCGCCCCACGTCGTCCTGTGAGAACCCATAGGTCATTTGGGTGAGGTCGTTGGTTCCGAACGAGAAGAAGTCTGCGTGGTGGGCCACCCGGTCAGCGAGGAGGGCGGCGCGGGGAAGCTCGATCAGCGAGCCGATGGTGTAGGTGGGCTTCACGCCCGACTCCGCGATCACCTCCTCCGCGGTCTTCTCCACCAGACCCCGTAGGAGCTCCATCTCCTCCGGCAGAGCCACCAGGGGGATCATCACCTCGGGGTGGACCGCCATCCCCGTTCCAGCGAGGGCGCAGGCCGCCTGGAAGATGGCACGGACCTGCATCCGGTAGACCTCGGGGGCGGTGACACCCACCCGAACGCCCCGGTGCCCCAGCATCGGGTTCGCTTCCTCGAGCTGTTGTAGCCGCGCGTGCAGGGCATCCGCCGGC
>JAFDJI010000233.1 GCA_019307545.1 Deltaproteobacteria bacterium
CCGCCGTGCGGGTGGTCCTTTTCGATCTGGTCACCGGACACCAGTACCAGCGGACCGTCTCTGCGGGCGAGACCGTCGACTGGGACCTGGAGCGTTAGCAGAGTCCCAAGGGCTTGACGGAGCCCGGTCGCCTGCCGGCCGTCATGTGAAGGGCGGGCTGCCGTCCGCCGTCCGCCATTGGGCACCAGGCGAGCTCGACGGGATGACCTCCAACGTCACGGAGCATATCGCCCGAAGGTCAATGGTCACGGTTTTCTACGGAACCAAGGCAGGCCACTCCAATCGTTCTCGCCGCCCCACGGGATATCGTCGATACGCCGATTGTGTTCAGGAATAGGGTCCGGATCTGCTGGCATGGTCCGTCATGGCCGCCGTACCTCGCGTCGTCCATGGAGATGGCGAGGACCACCAGTCCGTCGTCACCCAGGTCCCATGTAGACCCGGTGCTTCGCGCCACTCATCCCCGGTCGAGGACCTCGCGAAACGCCTCCTCGGTGACTTCGCCCTGGAGCATCTCCACCACCCCGCCGTCGCCGTTTAGGAAGTAGATCGCGGGTGCCGCCATGAAGCGCTCGAGCGCCGAGAGTTCTTTCGTCCGGACCGTGTCGACGTCGAGATCAATCCGCTCCACGGGTGGCCCTTGCCCCTCGAGGGCGGCCTCCAGCGCAGCCCACGACGCGTCCACCCGCGCCCGCGTACATTCGCAGGCCTTCTTCTTCCCGATGAACACGACCGTCTGCACCGCCACCGCGGTCTCGGACGGCACCGGTGCGGTTGCCGCCTCTTCGACACGAGCAGGGGGCTCCCCGGGAGGCGAGTCCGAGGCCGGGCTCTGGGAACACGACGTGGCGAACACCAGGAAGATGAGCAGTGGAACGGTACGAGCCATGTGGAGTTCCTCCGTGAGTCAGTGGAGTCCAGAGACGAGAAACCAGGCGCCCACCAGGATGACGAGCACCCCCGCGGCACGGTGCAGCACCTCGGTGCCGCGCTTGAGGCGATCGGAGCCGAGCAGGGCGCGGGCAGCCCCTATCGAGGTTCCCGCCACCAGGACGAGGACGGAGTGTCCGAGTGCGTAGACGAGCAGCAGCAGCGCGCCCCAGGTGACCGACGCGCCCGAGCCCGCGAGGTAGGTGAGGAGGACGATGAGCAGGGGCGCCGCGCAAGGTGCCGAGACGAAACCGAACAGCAACCCGAGCAGCAGGGCGCCGATTGCCCCGGTCACCTTGGGTTGCCCCCGAACGAGCCGCGGAAAGGGCACCTCGATGACGCCCAGCATGTGCAGCCCCATCACCAGGCACACTGCGGCGACAATCCAGTTGAAGAAGGGTGGCACCTCACCGTACAGCGAGCCGGCGAGCGCCGCCATCATGCCGAGGCCTACGAAGGTGATGGCGAGGCCGAGCACGAACAGTAGGGAGTAGCCGAGCGCTCTGAGGGGCCCCGCCTCCTCCCGGCGCCCCATCACGAAGCCGATCACCAGCGGAATGGTGGCAAGCACGCAGGGGCTGGCTGCAGTGAGAACCCCGCCGAAGAACACGCCGACCAGGGCGAGCCAGGGGTTCGTGTGCAGCCAGGTGCCAACCGATTCGACCAACGACTCCATTGAGACCTCTGGGCTTTCAGCCCTGACCCGAGGCAGCTTTGGCCAGCCAGGCGGCGATCTTGTCCGCCCGGGGGATCCGCCCCACGGACACCACCTCATCGTCCATGACCAGCGCGGGCGTCATCGCCACCCCGTAGGCCATGATGGCCTCGAAGTCGTCGACCTTGGTCAGCTCGGCCTCCACGCCGGCCTCGGCGATCGCGCGCTCGGCCTCGTGGAAGAGCTTCTTGCAGCGCGCGCATCCGGGACCCAGAACCTTGACCTGTACCATGTTCGACTCCTCGCGTTGTTCGTTCAGGTGACTGGCGCCGGGAACAGGGCGCCGTAGAGGATGCCGGCCAGGGTGGACATCACGACCACCAGGCCGATGAAGGCGAGCGTCTTCTTCGTCCCAAGGACGCTCCTGATGACCAGCATGTTGGGTAGCGACAGCGCGGGACCGGCGAGCAGGAGCGCGAGGGCCGGCCCCTTCCCCATGCCGGAAGCGAGCAGGCCCTCGAGGATCGGCACTTCGGTCAGGGTGGCGAAGTACATCAGCGCGCCCACCACCGAGGCGAACAGGTTCGCGCGGATCGAGTTGCCTCCCACCAAGCCCTGGACCCACTCTGCGGGGATCACGCCCCGCCCGCCCTCGGGGCTGCCCAGCAAGAAGCCCGCGACGAACACGCCGGCGAGCAGCAGGGGGAGGATCTGCTTGGCGAAGTCCCAGCTGGCATCCGTCCACTCGGCCAACTCCCCCCGGTCGAACCACGCGACGACGGTGCCAGCGAGCAGGACGAGGAAGCCGCCGGTCACCCACCATTTCGCGGCGAACAGGGTCGCCCACAGGCTGGTGTCGCCCTCGGCGGGTCGGCCCCAGTTCGCGAATACCAGCACTCCGATCATCGCCAGGAAGTACAGCCCGTCTTGCCAGGGTCGCCGCCCGCTGTCGTCCTCGGGCAGGGCCAGCCCGCCGGCTCCGCGTTCCGCCTCTTCCCTGCGGAAGAGCAGGTGCATCCCCAACCCGACCAGGACCGCGAACCCGATCGCCCCGACCGCTCGGGCGACACCCAACTCGAGGCCGAGCACCCGGGCGGTGAGGATGATCGCGAGCACGTTGATCGCCGGCCCGGAGTACAGGAACGCGCTCGCCGGCCCGAGCCCCGCGCCGCGCTTGTGGATGCTCGCGAACAGCGGCAGGACGGTGCAGGAGCAGACGGCGAGGATGGTGCCGGATGCTGAGGCCACCGGGTAGGCCACCCACGCGGGAGCCTTCGGGCCGAGGTAGCGCATCACCGCCGACTGGCTGACGAACACCCCGATGGCGCCCGCGATGAAGAACGCGGGGACGAGGCAGAGCAAGACGTGCTCGCGCGCGTACCAGCGGACGAGGGCGAGCGCCTCCATGACCGCGCCGCTGAATCGCTCACTGTCGGTCGGCAGGAAGAAGCAGGCCAGAAAGACCGCCACCACCAGCGCCAGCTTGCCCCGCTCGCGCATCGGTCTACCCCACGTCCCGGGATGACGACGTCACCGCCGCTCCTCCATGACGCGGGAGGCGCACGCGAAGAAGTCGAGCACGCAAGGGGTGAGGAGGTGGTAGAAGACCTGGTTGCCGTTGCGGCGACCCTCGACGATGCCGTGGAGACGTAGCGTTGCGAGGTGCTTGGAGACCGTCGACTGATCGAGCCCCACCAGCTCGGTGAGCTCGGAGACGGTGCAGTCGCCGGTGGAGAGGCGGTCGATCATCTGCAATCGCGCGGCGTTGGCGAGTGCGCGCAGGACCTCGGCCTGGTGTCGGTACTCGTCGGGATCACGCTCGCCGCTTGGGCGGCCGCACACGCCGCAGCGGTCGTCCGAGCCATCGAGAAGCGACATCACGACCTCCTGGGCCGGAGGCTATATGGCTAAATGGCCATATAGTCAAGCACGGGGGTGGCGAAACCTCGGAAACATTGTTGGATGGCGAGGTCTTGCTTTGAGGATGGAGGCAGACGGCGTTCCACACAACGATCTGACGACAACCGGCGTGTGCAACCTCGAACATCGGTAACAGATCGATCTACGGACATGGGTGACAATCCGTGATTCCCACCCCGGGTACGTGCAGTGATCGCCAAGCGCCACGTGGATGATGGCCGCCGTCAGCAAGAACTCTCGGTTGGGGTCGTAGTACGCCCGCGCCGGTAAGCCGAACAGGAGGGCCAGCAACACTGCCATCAACAGTCGCCTTGTCATTCGTCACCTCGCGGACCGGCGCTCTTTGCGGGAGCAGCAGAGCCTGTTCCAGCCATGATGCGGCTTGGAAGCCACAAGTCTTTGACGAGCGTGACTACGACCGGCGACATCGTAACCAATGGTTGACGCCCAGCAACTATTGGGCGGATTGCCCCCCAGAGCCCGCCAGACCCAGCGATCAAGAGGACCTGGACATCGCCAGCATGCAGTCAGTAGGAGGCCGGCGGAAATCCAGGTCCCGCCCAGGAATATGCCCCTGTCTGTGCCAATGATGGCTCTTGGCGCATCTGGACGGAGTGGCACAATCTCTGCAGCCTGCTCTCCGCGAAGGAGTTCCGAGTGGAGGTTCCCATCACGGGCCAGCCTTCACCCGGGCACGCCTTCATATTCAACGTGAGTGGAGGAAGGAAGTCGAACCCCGAAGCAGCGCCCCGCGGCGCTCGACTGGCAATCACCTAGCCCACCACTAGGCGGCCCTTGTGCCCCGCGGGTCGGTCTTTGGGTAACGGCGACGTTTGCTCCAAAACACCCTCAACGAGCGAGGTACCACATGAGGAAATACCTGAAATTCATGAATACGGGTTTGCTGTCCGGAACCCTGGGTCTGGTGCTTTCGGCGGCAGTGATGTTGCTTCCGCTGCCGGCGAACGCGGGCGACTTCTCCCTGTTGTACACGGGAGACAGCCACTCGCACCTGGATTCCACGGGGCCCAAGGACGACCAGTTGCGTGGGACCATCGGCGGTCTGACAAAGGCCTCGTCGATCATTGCCCAGATCAAGGGCACCGATGCGAATGCCCTCTTCGTCCACACAGGGGATCTCTTCATGGGAGACCTCTACTTCTCCGCCACGATCGGGCCGGGCGGCGCTCCGGCGCTTGCTGTGCCCGAGATGCAGATCCTGGCGGGTCTCGGCCTGGATGTGATGGCCCTCGGCAATCACGAGTTCGGTTTGGGCTCCGACGCGCTGGCTGCAACGCTGTGGGCTGGCTTTGGGGGCGAGGGACCCAGCGTGCTCGCTGCCAATGTCGACCTGACCGACACGAGCTTGGAGGGCCTGGTGACACCGCGGACCGTCAAAGAGGTCGGCGGCGTCAACGTCGGCTTCTTCGGTCTCACCATCCCGGACTGGATGTCGATGGAGGCGCCCTTCCTGCCCGAGAGCTACAGCGCGGAGGGCATGATCTACTTGGCGGCGACCGAAGCGGCCACGTTGCGTGAGAGCGGTGCCGACGTCGTGGTGTGCGTGGCGCACCTGGGATCGGGTCTCGAAGAGGCCATCGCCGCCTATGCGCCCGGGATCGACGTGGTGATCGGCGGCCACGACCACGCCCATCTGGAGGAGCCGTTGTACTTCATCGGTCCCGATGGTCGCGAGGGCGCGCTCGTCAAGGCGGGCCAGTTCTACGAGTACCTGGGCTACCTGCAGGTGTCCTACGAAGAGGGTCAGGTGACCTTCCCCGGGCACTCGTTGCTGCACGTCGACGAGACGGTGCCGCGCCATCCCTATTTCGAGGGAGAGGTGCTGGGCCTGCAGGCCGTGATCAGTGCTCACTACGGGGAAGACTTCTGGGGTGACCAGATCGGCTACGCCCTGGTGGACGTGACCAAGGAGGTCGTGCCGCCGAAGCGCGACACCGGGATCGGCAATCTGATCACCGACGCGCTGCGTTCAGCGGGTGGTACCGACATCGCCGTGACGGCCGAAGGCTTCTTCACGGAAGGGCTCTACGCCGGACCCCTGGTCGGCGCTGACGCGTTCCGCATCGTGGGCAATGGCATCGATCCGGCGGCAGGGCCCGGTTACGCGCTCTACCGTGCCGAGATCACGGGCCAGAATCTCCTGAATGCCCTGGAGACGTCCATCGAGCTCATGGGGACGGCCCAGGGACTCACGCCCGATGACTTCTTCCTGCAGGTGTCCGGGATGCGCTTCGTGTTCGACTCGTCGCGCACCGAGCCGCCGCGGGTGGTCAGAGCGTGGGTGGGCGGACCCCCCCTCAATCCGGACAGGGTGTACACCGTCACCCTCAACTACGGGAACCTCCTGGGTCTGGAGATGTTCCCCAACGTCGAGTTCGTCGGAGAGCCCGAGCTGATCGAGGGTGTCGACGAGTACGCTGCCGTCCGGGACCTCATCCAGGGACGGCGCATCCTGTTCTACGTGCCGCGCGGACGTTCCGTCGACCTGGCGCAGGTCGGTCACCGCAGGCGGTAGGAACGCCCTGGGGGGCATCCACCCAGGTCTCAAGGCCACGCGCGTGGGTTCGCCCCGCTCGCGTGGCCGCGGTGTCCAGGGAGGTCGGCCTGACCGCGAGCAGTTCTCGCTTGGCAGCCCCCAGCTCCACGACGCTGGCCCAAGCCGGCTGCGGGCCGCTCAGGCGCCGACGGCCTGTCATTGGGGCTAGCTTTGGGACAATCTTTGGGCTAGTGTTTGGCCCAGGAGTTGATGAAGTCAATGACCAGGGCCATGAAACT
>JAFDJI010000234.1 GCA_019307545.1 Deltaproteobacteria bacterium
CGACCCACTCCTGCTGGAGACCCGCACCGCCACCGGTGCCATCAACGCCCTGGCCATTCCGGTGGCCGGGGTGATCACCACCGGCAACCCGCTCGTCGATCGGATGAACATCTTCGTTCCCCAGCCGCTGGTGGAGGCGTTGGTCCTCACCGGCGGGCACTTCACCCACCTCTTCGTCCGCCTGCGCAACCGGGACCGAGCATCGGTTCTGGCGGAGGCCCTCCGGGAGCGCATGGGCGACGCGGTCGGGGTCTCCACCTGGGAGGAGGAGACGCAAGACCTGGTCGACGCCCAGAAGCCGCGCCAGCAGACGATGGACTTCCTCGGGCTCGGGTTCCTGCTCATCGCCGCCACCGGCATCGCGAACACGGTGCTCATGGCCGCCTACGAGCGCACCCGGGAGATCGGCACCCTTCGCGCGATGGGGCTCACGAAACGCGGCGTGCTGACCCTGTTCGTCACCGAGGGCCTCATCATGGGCGTCATCGGCTCGGTCGTGGGGGCGCTGCTCGGTGGGGGGGCGACCTACTACTGGCACGTCCACGGCCTCGACCTCACCCCGATGATGGAGGGGTCCATGGAGGGCGGCTTCGAGAACATGCCCCTGTCGATGATGCTCTACATGGACTTCTCCTGGGCCACCATCGTGGGCAGCATCGCCTTTGGCGTCGTCATCGCGGTGATCGCGTCGGTCTACCCGGCACGCGTCGCCGCCAACATGGCTCCGGCGGACGCGGTGAGGGCGGACTGATGCTCTGGATGCGGCTGGCGATTCGAAACGCGCGGCGGAACCTGCGCCGTACCCTGCTCACCGCGAGCACGGTGGTCATCGGGGTGGCGCTGATTGTGGTCACCGTGGCCTTCATGAACGGCATCTTCGGGAGCATGGCCGAGCTGTTCTCGGCCCAGGTGGGACACCTGCGGGTGCTCGACGCGGACTACGCCGAGCGCGAGGCCTTCAGGCCGATGTACGAGAACATCGCCGAGGTCGAGCCGGTCCTCGAACTGATCCGCGGTGTGCCCGGGGTGGTCTCCGCCGAGCCCCGGATCACCACCAGCGTGGTCCTGGCCGCTGGCGAGGAGATCGGCGACGACTACGGCCTGCTCGTCGGGAGCACCGAGACCTTCTTCCGCGAGATCCTGAAGGGTCCCGACCAACTGGTGGCCGGAACCTGGCTCTCGGGTGCGGCGGACGAGGTGGTGCTGGGGTTCAGGCTCGCCTCCGACCTCGGTCTGGACGTGGGGGACGAAGTGCTGCTCCTGGGGCAGACCCAGGATGGCGCGCTGTCCCCCATCAAGGCGACGGTGGTCGGCGTCATGCAGGCCGATTCCGTGCTGAACAAGCAGGCCTTCGTCCGCCTCGAGGACGCCCAATGGCTCACGGACATCCCCGGTGGGGCCCTGGAGGTCCTCGTCTACGGCGCGGATCGCGATCCGGCGGTCCTACGCCCGGTTGCGGAGCGGCTCCGGTCCATGGAGGGGCTCGAAGGGCTGGCCGTGCAGGGCTGGTACGAGCGCGACCCGTGGTCCGGGATGATGGGCATGGTCGACGGAATGCAACTGTTCATCGAGTTGCTGTTCGTGTTCGTCACCGAAATGGCCATCTTCAACACCATGTCCATGTCGGTGCTGGAGCGAACCGGCGAGATCGGGGTGATGCGCGCCATGGGTCTCACCCGGTTCGGCACCGTGGGCATCTTCTTCCTCGAGGCCATGGTCATCGGGTTCGTCGGTGGGCTCGTGGGCACGGTCCTCGGGTCGGCGGGGGCCCTGTACCTGGAGGTGCATGGCATGAGCGTGCCGAGCGACTCCGGCGATCGTTTCGGGGATGGCTTCCCCTACACGACAACGATGCACGCCGACCTGACCGCCGATCTCGTGGTGAGCGCCCTCCTCCTGGGCCTGGTCATGGCTGTGGTCGGGGCCATGCTTCCCGCCCTGCGGGCCGCAGCCATTCAACCGGTCGTGGCGATGCGCGCCCAGAAGTGAGCCCTCTCTTCGAGTAGGGCCGGCGATTTCGGAGGTTCTTCCTTCGAACAGGAAGGATGCGATATCAGTCGATGCCGATGTCGCCAATATTGGATATTTTGGGTTTACGCGGAATTCGTGTACCTGGCCGTGAGGTTGCTTTGACGAGACGCTTGATGGTGCTCTTGGTCCCACTCCTGTGGGGGGCCTGCAAGGGAGAGCCCGACGACGAGGAGGTGCGCCCGCCAAGTGCCCCCCTGGTCTCGATCGCCCCCGATCCTGCTACCAGTTCCGACGACCTTGTCGCCGTCATCGAGCAGGAAAGCTCGGATCCGGACGGACGGTCCGTGTCCTATCGCTATGACTGGGACAGCGGCGTCGGCGGCACTGCGACGGGGGAGACCCTCTCCGCCTGGCAGACCACCAAGGGGCAGACCTGGACGGTGGTGGTCACGCCCGACAACGGTGTGCTCGACGGGCCCTCCACCGAGGCGAGCATCGCCATCCTCAACAGTGTGCCCAGCATCGGCAGCGTATCCATCCTGCCCGGCACCGCCTTCGCGAACACGGACCTCCGCTGCAATCCCGAGGGACTCCTCGACGCCGACGGCGACACGGTGAACGTGGCGTACGCCTGGATGGTGGGCGAAACCGCGGCTGGGACGACCGACCAGATCCTGCCCTCGTCCTCCTTCGACCGCTACGACGAGGTGTTCTGCACCGCGACCCCCAGCGACGACGAGAGCAACGGGAACGCCATCTCAAGCCTGCCCATCATCATCAACAACCGGCCGCCCAGCATCACCTCCGCGGCGGTGACCCCGGTGGACCCCACCACCGACGCGACCCTCACCTGCACCTCCTTCGGATGGGAGGACCTGGACGGCGACAGCGAGGGCTACCTTTACGAATGGACGGTTCAGGGCATCGCTGCGGGGGGCGACGCCAACACCCTGTCCGGCACCGAGTTCGCCAAGCACGACCAGGTGACATGTACGGTGACGCCTACCGATGGCGCCGATTACGGACTCCCCGGGTACGCCGACCCGGTCCTCATCGAGAACACGCCGCCCTCGATCACCGGCGTCTCCCTCGACCCCGACCCGGCGTACACCGACAGCGTCATCGATTGCCTGCCCACGGGTTGGTCCGACGCCGACAGTGACTTGGGGAGCTACCTCTTCGCGTGGACCGTGGACGGCGACCCCGTGGGAGGGAACGAGTCCTCTCTGTATGGGACGGCCGACTTCGACCGTGGCGAAGTGGTGGTGTGCACGGTGACGCCGACCGACGGCGAGGAGTCAGGGCCGCCCTTCTCCAGCGAGGGCCTGACCATCGGCAACTCCCTGCCCGCCACCACCGCGGTGACCGTCACCCCGAACCCCGCGAACACCAACAGCTTCCTCACCTGCAATCCCGCCGGCACCGACCCCGACGGAGACGAGGTGGCGTTCGACTATGCGTGGACGGTCGAAGGCATCGCGAAGGGCAGCAACTTCAACACCCTGAGCGCGTCGCACTTCGCGAAGGGCGACGACGTGATCTGCACCGCCACCTCGAAGGACGCGTTCGGCTCGGGGACCGCCCTGGCCAGTGCTCCCCTCACCATCGGCAACGTCGCACCCTCCATCGCCTCGGTGGCCATCACCCCGGAGGTCGCCCCCTCGGATGGCCCCGTCACCTGCGTTCCCTCTGGTTGGTTCGATGACGATGGGGACGACCCGGGCTACCGCTATGCCTGGACCGTGAACGGCTTCGACGCCGGCGGGGACAGCGACACCCTCGCCCCCGAACACTTCTCCAGGTACAATGCGGTGATCTGCACGGTCACCCCAACGGACTCCACGGACGATGGAGCCCCCGTCTCCAGCGAACCGCGCACCATCAGCAACGGCGCCCCGACCCTCGAGTCGGTGTCCATCACCACGGAGTCCCCCACCACCAACACCAATGTCCTCTGCGCGGTCTCCGGGTGGTTCGACCCCGACGGCGACAACCCCAGTTGGGACTACGCCTGGACCGTGGAGGGTGATGCCGCAGGGGGGAACAACAGCATCCTGGGGAGCGCGAACTTCGAGAAGGGTGATGCGGTCGTGTGCACCGTCACCCCGAAGGACCTCTACACCAGCGGCCCCCCCGTCTCCAGCGATCCGGTCACCATCGGCAACACTCCGCCGTCCATCACCTACGCCTACATCGACCCCGGGTCCGCCTACGCCACGACCACCCTGACCTGCGTGCCTTCCCCGTGGTTCGACTGGGACGACGACGAGCCCGGCCACGACTTCGCTTGGACCGTGGACGACGACCCCGTGGGAGGCAACAGCGACACCCTCTCGGGCGTGTTCGCCAAGGGTGAGGACGTGGTTTGCACTGTCACCCCCAATGACGGCGAGGACACTGGCGACCCCGTCACCACCCCCGCCGTCACCATCAGCAACAGCACCCCTACCATCACCTCGGTGTCGATCTCACCGGAAACCGCCTACGCCGACAGCACCCTGACCTGCGTGCCCGACGGGTGGTACGACGGTGACGGGGAGGACCCCGCCTACGACTACTACTGGTCAGTGAACAACGGCAACGTGGGCGACAACGCCAGCACATTGGACAGCACCCACTTCACCAGGGGCAAGCTGGTGAATTGCACTGCGGTTCCCAAGGACAGCGACACCACGGGCGCCCCCTCCGTCAGCGATGCACGGACCATCAGCAACACCGTGCCCTCGATCACCTCGGTGTCGGTCTCGCCGGAGACCGCATACGCCGACAGCATCCTGACCTGCGTGCCCTCGGAATGGTCGGACGCCGACGAGGACACCCCGGACTACGACTACAACTGGACGGTGAACGAGATTTCGGTAGGCGGCAACGCCAGTACCTTGGATTTCGCGGGTCTCCAGAGGGGGCACGCAGTGGTGTGCACCGCCACCCCCAAGGACAGCTACAGCAGCGGCACACTCGTCGAGAGCGATCCGCGCACGATCAGCAACAAGGCCCCCTCGATCACCTCGGTGTCCATCCTCCCGGAGACCGCGTACACCGGCAGCACCCTGACCTGCGTGCCCGATGGGTGGGACGACCTCGATGGGGACAGCGCCGACTACGACTACGCCTGGACCGTGGAGGGCGCCACCGCGGGGGGCAACACCAGCACCCTGGGGGGGGGTGTGAGCTTCGACAAGGGCAACGACGTGGTGTGCACCGCCACCCCCAAGGATGCCGAATCCACGGGCACGCCCGTCGACAGCGACCCGCTCACGATCAGCAACAGCACTCCTTCGATCACCTTGGTGTCCATCACCCCGACGACCGCGTATGCGAACAGCACCCTGACCTGTGTCCCCTCCGGGTGGTCCGACGCCGACGAGGAGACCGCGGACTACGACTATGCCTGGACGGTGAACGAGGCCGCCGCGGGCGAAAACGCCAGCACCCTGACGCTCGAGACCCTGACGAAGGGCGACGACGTGGTGTGCACGGCGACCCCCAAGGACAGCGAGACCACCGGAACGCCCGTCGACAGCGACCCGCGCACCATCAGCAACAGCACCCCCTCCATCACCTCGGTGTCCATCACCCCAACGACCGCGTACGCCAACAGCACTCTGACCTGTGTACCCACCGGGTGGGTTGACGCCGACGGGGAGACCGCGGCCTACGACTACGCCTGGACGGTGGGCGGGAGCGCCGCGGGCACCAACGCCAGCACCCTGACCTCGGGCTTCGCGAAGACCAACGAGGTGGTGTGCACCGCCACCCCGAAGGACAGCGACACCACCGGCACCCCCGTGCCCAGTGATGCGCGCACGATCAGCAACAGCGTGCCGTCCATCACCTCGGTTTCCATCACCCCGACGACCGCGTATGCCGACAGCACGCTGACCTGCGCCCCCTCGGGGTGGTCCGACGCCGACGACGACGATCCCGGCTACCAGTACGCCTGGACCGTGGACGGGGACGCCGCGGGCTCCGACGCCAGCACCCTCGAGGCCCCCGCCTTTGCCCAGACCGCGTCGGTGGTGTGCACGGCGACCCCCGACGACGGCGAGGACACCGGCACCTCGGTGCCTTCGTCGGGGCGCACCATCTCCAACCGGGTGCCTTCCACCCCCGTGGTCTCCATCAACGCGTACCCCGAGGCGGGCGTCGACGATGTGGTGTGTACCATCACCACCGCAGCGACCGACGATGACGGCGACACCATCTCGGCCGACGACCTGTTGGGGTGCGACGAGTGGCAGTGCCTGGCGGTGGCGGACGACGGCTTTGACCAGACCGCCTCCGCTTGGGAGGCCACCCTGGCGAACAGCCCCCACGGCACCGGGGAC
>JAFDJI010000235.1 GCA_019307545.1 Deltaproteobacteria bacterium
CCGATGACGGTCCGCGAGGACCAGACCGAGGACTACGCGCTGGCGTCGAAGGACACCAACCCGATCCACCTCGACGAGGCCATCGCAAAGTCAGCCGGGTTGAAGGGGCGCATCCTGCACGGCCTGTGCTCGATGGCCTTTGCCTCCCAGGCCATGGTGAAACATGCCTGCGACGGGGTCCCGACCCGCCTGCGCCGCCTGAAGGTGCGCTTCGGCAAGCCCATCTTCCTCGGCGATACGGTGACCACCCAGGCTTGGCGCGTGGACGAGACCGAGGTCGCGCTCGTGCTCGGCTTCCAGGTGGTCAACCAGGACGGCGTCGTGGTGCTGACGCAGGGTGAGGCCGAGGTCGCCCTGGAATGAGCGGCTCCTGGTCCCATTCGCCCGTGTGGAGGCTGTACATGAAGAAGAGATCTCTCGGAGTCGCGGTGGCCGCCGTGGCTCTGGCGGTCGGCCTCGGTGCCTGCGGGGGAGAGCCGACGCAACCGGCCGAGCCTGGGGCAACCGAGCCTGGGGCGACCGAGCCCGCGGCGGTCCCCGCCGCCCCGGTGACCGAGGACGCGCCGGAAGCCAAAGCCGGCCCGGCGGCCGCCGCGCAGGGACTGGCCGAGGACGACCAGCTTCGGCTCTCGCCCGACGACCGTTGCCCGGTTTGCGCGATGCGCCCGGCCGAGCACGCGAAGCACGCCGCCGCGATCGTGCTCGACGATGGGACCACCTACTACTTCTGTGGGACCGGGTGCATGACCCGGTCCTGGCTTCACCCAGAGGTGTACCTCGGCGTGGACAAGGGCCGCGTCGCGCGCGCCGTGGTGCAGGAGTACCTGGACGGAAAGCCCGTCGACGCGCTCTCTGCCCACTGGGTGGCCGGCTCCGATGTGATGGGCCCCATGGGCCCCGCCCTGGTCCCCCTGGCCAGCGAGGAGGACGCGGCGACCTTCGAGTCCCGGCACGGCGGCCGCCACCGCTACCGTCTCGGGGAGTTGGACGACGCCCGCTGGAAGGAGATCACCGGCAAGCCTGCCGTCCCCGACGACCGATGACGGACCGTTTGGCCATCGCCCGCGCGCTCTCCATGGCCACCGCCATGGTGAGCGTGGTCGGGCTGGCCGTGGTCCTGACCTGCGCCACCAGAAGCATGCGTCCCGACGACGATGTCCGTCCCGAGTTGATCCGAGCGCTGCGCCTCACCGGCCCCGCCATCGTCCCGGCGGGCCGGCCCGTGCGCCAGCCCGAGATGTCCCACCCCGGCATCGACCTCCGCTTCGGCCCCGACCTGGTGCGGGTGCCTCCCGACAACGCCGACCTCCTCCTGCCCGGCCCATGAGCCGCCTCCGACCCCGCGCGCTGTGGGTGTGGGCCATGCGGGACCTGATGCGTCGCCCCGGCGAAGCGCTGCTGTCCGCCATCGCCATCGCGGCCCTGGTGGCGCTGGTGGCCACCGCGCTACTGCTCACCGAGGGGGTCTCCCGCACCGCAGCCCGCCTGGCGGAGGCCGGGCCGGCGATGGTCGTTCGCCGTTTGGACGTGGGGGGATGGGCCCCGATCCCGGTGGAGGAGGCCCTCGAGGCCGCCCGTAGCGTCCGTGGAGTGCAGCATCCGCGCCCCCGGGTGTGGGCGGTGTTCGGGGGTGTCGAGGGTCCCATCGTCTTCGCCGGCTGTGACGACGAGATGCGCGCGGACCTCGAGGCACTCGGGATCACCCCGCCGGGGCCGGAGGAAGCGGTCGTCGGCGACCGGCTCGCCGAGTTCGTGGGCATCGACCTCACCCTCATCAACGAGGACAACACCGGCTTCTACACCGTAAAAGGCGCCTTCGACGCCGACGCGGACCTCGCGACCCACGACCTGATCCTGGTGGACATCGACGAAGCGCGCGCCCTGCTCGGGATCGCCCCCGGGTACGCGAGCGACATCGTGTTGGACGTGTTCCACGAGGCGGAGGAGGCGGCGATCGTGCCGGACCTGGTGGAGGCGTTCCCCTGGCCGGTCCGGATCGTCACCCGCTCCGAGGCCACCGGCATCCACCGCGGGGTCCTCGGCCAACGGGGCAGCCTGGCGACCCTGGTCGCGCTGCCCGCCGCCCTGGCCCTGCTGTTCCTCCTCGCCGGGGTGGCGCGGGACCGGGTGGGCCGCCGGCACGAGGTGGGACTGCTGAAGGCGCTCGGCTGGACCACCGGCGACATCGTCCGCCTGCACCTGGTCCGCGCGCTGTGGGTGGCGGTCCCGGCCATCGTCGTGGGCCTCGCCGTCGCGACCGCCCTGGTGCACCTGCCCGGCACCTCCTGGCCGGGGGTGGTGCTGATGGGCTGGCAGGCCGGCCGCGCCCCCACCCTCGACCTCGATTCCGGGGGGGCGACGCTGGTGCTCCTCGAGGTGGCGGGGGTGGTGCTGGTGCCCTGGCTGCTGGGGTCCGCGTGGCCGGTGATCCGGGGGGCGACCCGGGACCCGAGCGAGCTGTTGGAGGCGTCGTGACTGGACCCCTCCGCTGCGAAGGCGTGTCGCTCCTCCGGGGCCAGCGGGCGGTCCTCTCCGGAATCGACGCCACCTTCCCCACCGGGGCGGTGAGCCTGATCACCGGGCCGACGGGCGTCGGCAAGAGCACCCTACTCCACCTCCTCGGCGGGCTGATGCGCCCGACCGAGGGGACGGTCTTCGCCGGGGACGCGCCCATCTCCCGCTGGACCGCGGGACACCGGGACGAATGGCGGCGGCGGGTGGGCATGGCGCTCCAGGCTCCCCACCTCCTCCCCGGGCTGACCGCCCTGGAGAACACCCTGCTCCCGCTGGTCCCCCGCGCGACCTCCCTCGCCGACCTGCGGGAGCGAGCCCGCGAAGTGCTGGGATGGCTCGGCGCCGGGCACCTCGCCGACGAGCCGGCCGGGGAGCTTTCCGGGGGGGAGCGCCAGCGGGTGTCCCTGGCCCGCTCCCTGGTCGGTGCGCCCGACTTCCTCTTGTGGGATGAGCCCACCGCTCACCAGGACGCCGACGGGGTGGCGCTGATCGCCGATGCCCTCCGCCGGGAACGGGACCGGGGCGCGGTGGTGGTCGCGGCCGCCCACGACCCAAGGCTCTCCGAGGGTCCCCTGCCCGACCTGCTCTTCCCCCTCGAGGACGGGAGCCTCCGGTGCTCCACCCCCTGATCCTCGCGGTCGCGGTGGTCGACCTGTGCGCCCTGGCCTTGCTGATCCCGGCGACCTGGACCGCAATCCGGGTGGTCCGGGACTGGTCTCCCGGCGCGGCGGACCACCGCCAACTCGCCCTGGAGCGCCGAGCCGAGGCCGCATCGCTGCAAGGCAGGATCGCCTGGGGGCTCCTGCTGGGTGGAGGCATCCTGTTCGTTACCGGGATCGCCAGCATCCTCCCCGACCTGGTCCCGGGCGCGATGTGCGGCACCGGGGTGGACCAGGCCACCAGGGGGGGCGCCACCCGGGCCATCGCAGTGCGCGGGCTCGCTTTCGCGGCGCTCTCAGCGTGGCACCTGCTCGAGCGTCTCGACGCCTCGGTCCCCACGGCACCCCTCCGCCGGGGTGCTGCGCGGCTCTTGCTGGTCGCGACCCCGCTGGTGGCGCTCTCGATCGGGGCGACGCTATATGCCTACGCGGCCCTCGACACCTACGGGGTGGTGGAGTGCTGCACCGTCGCCTACGACGCCCTGGCTCTGCGTGGCGGCATCGTTGGCCCGGCCTGGCTCCCGGATGCCCTGCTCCTCTGGGCCTTTGGCGGGGGCGCGCTGGTACTCGCCGCAGGGGGCGCGTGGCTCGGGCGCACATCGCCGATCCGCGCGGGGCTCCCCTTCGGGCTCGCCCTGGCCGTGCTGGTCTGGGTGCCGCTGTCCTACCTCGCGCTCATCCGGGTGCTGGCCGCCTACCACTACGAGGTGCTCGCGCACCACTGCCCCTGGTGCCTGTTCCTCGGCGAGCACCACCTGGTGGGCTACCCGCTCTTCGCCGCCCTCGCCTGGGTAGCCCTGGAGGGACCGGCCGCCGCGCTCGCCTGGGAGGCAGGCCGCCAGGAGCCCACGGTCGCACCGGCCGCCATGCGACGGGTTCGACGCGCGGGGGTGCACCTGGTCATCGCGACCCTGGCGTTCGTCGCCCTCGCCGCGGGACCTGCGCTGGTGTGGCGCCTGCGCTTTGGGGTCTGGATGGGGTAGCCTTTCCCGGGCGCACGCGACCCATTGACGATGTCATCGAAGATTGGTCGCGGTGGCCGCGAACTCGGCCCGCACCTCCCGATCGAGGAGCGTCCCAAGCCCGAAGGCGCCCAGGGCGAAGCCAATCGGGATGTCGGTGACGACCAGCACCGAGAGCACCAGGCCGGCGATGCGCGCCCAGGGCCGGCGTCCGCGGATGCCCCAACCCGTGGCGAGGAAGGGTACGGCGAACAGCGGCACGACGGTCGCCACGAGGGCCAGTACAAGGGCGATTTCCCCACTGAACCCGTCCGTGAGGAGCACGATGGCGAGACCGGCGACACACACCACGACCGAGATGGCGACGATGAAGGCACCGTACACGGTGAAGGCCCATCCGAGGGTGTCGATGTAGCGGCGCATGGGGTCTCTCCACATGGGGTTCGCCCACCGATACGGCCATCGGCCCGCGCCATTCCCAAAAAGCAGCTAGCCGCCTCCCGCCTCTGCCTCGCTCCCCTCCACGAACCCGGTGCAAAGGGCACTCACCGGTCCTCCAGTGCCCGAAGCTCCCCGTCCGCAGAACGCAGTCGCTTCGACACCAGCAACGCCAGCCGGGCGAACACCTTGGTCGCCACCACCGCGTCTGTGCGGGCCACCTGATCGAAGCGCCCCCGCGACAAAGCGTACAGGTCGCTGTCGGCCACCGCCTCCGCATCCGCCGAGCGCAATCCGCGGTCCAGGAACACCATCTCCCCGAAGTAGTCCCCACGACCCAGGGTCGCGAGGTGATGCCGCTTTCCGCCCGGAAGGGGCAGGAGGATGTGAACGGTTCCCCGACGCACCAGGAACACCTGGTCACCACCATCCCCCTGGGAGAAGAGCTTCTGGCCGGCGTCGAGGTGGACCGGCTCGACGATGGACTCCAGGGTGGCGAGCGCCTCGTCGTCGAACTCACGGAACAGCTCGATCTCGCTCAGCTCCAAAGCGCGGTCGTCCCGCACGATCTCGTAGCCGGTGGCCTCGAGGATCCGGTCCTCCATCCACTCCAACGCGGAATCCTGCGTCTCGAGGATCGGGATCCCGCCCGCCGTCCGCACCAGGCCGAGCGTGGCCAGGTACCGCTCGACGTCACGGCCGGTGGGCAACCCGGAGGGCATGCCGCAGAACAGGAGTTGCCCGCCCTTCTGCTCGAGCCGTTCCTGCATCTGGTGGAAGAGGTGACCCGCGGTGTAGTCCATCGAGTCCACCCGGCGCATGTCGAGGAGCAGGAACCTCCTGGTCCGCAGGTCCGTCTCCAACTCGGTGAAGAGCTGATCGGTGGTGCCGAAGAACAGGTTGTCCTGCAACTCCACCAGCACCCCCTGGTCGCCGTGCTCCTGGAGCAGGTCTCGGGCCGCGGCCAGCCGGCGCGTCTTGGACTCCACCTCGCGAAGGTCCCGCTTGCGCAGGATCACCGAGCCCCGGATCTGATCCCGGATGAAGAGCAGGATGGCCAGCGCCACCCCGAGCACGGACGCTTCGATGAGCCCAACGGACTCCGCGACCACCACCACCGCGGCGATCACGAAGAAGTCGAGCCGGGTCTCCGGGTGCCGCAGGAGGCCAAAGGCACTCCAATCGAACATCCGGAAGGCGATCACCAGCAGGATGCCGGCCAGGGCGCCGATGGGGACCCAGGCGATGAGCCCACCGAGCGCGACGAAGGTCACCAGGACCAATGCCCCCTCGGCGAAGCCGGACAAGGGCGAACGGCCTCCGCTGGTGACGTTGACCAGGGTGGGCCCCATGGTCCCCGCCCCGGGCATCCCGCCGGTCAGGGCCGCGACGGCGTTCCCCGCTCCCTGTGCCATCAGCTCCCGGTTGGAGTCGTGGCGGGAGTGGGTGAGTGCATCGAGGACGACCCCGGTCTTCAGGGTGTCGATCGACAGCAGCACCGACAGGGTAACGGCGCTGGCCAGGACCAGGACCACATCCGCCAGCCCCACCTCCCGGAAGGACGAAGCGCGGTCCACTACCGCGTCGAAGAGGGATCCACTCGCGTCCAGGGGACCGATGACCAGGGGGTTGCCCGAGAGGACGAGCAGGTCGGGGAGGAAGAGCCCCAGGCCGAAGTAGGCCCCGATCCCAGCGAGGAGCCCCAGGATCGCCGCGGGCACCTTC
>JAFDJI010000927.1 GCA_019307545.1 Deltaproteobacteria bacterium
TGTGCGAGTTTACCAGGCAGGGTACTGCAGGACCCGCTTCACCTCGGCGAAGGTGGCGGCGTCCTCGAGCAGACCGTTCGGTCCGTAGTGCTCCACTCCGGGCATCTCGATGTTCTCGGCGCCGTCCAGAATGGACGACCAGTTGGGGATGCTCTCGTCCGCGGTGCCGTAGATCGAGACCCAGTGCAGGTCGCCCGGGGTGGAGGGCGGCTCGTTCAGCTGGGTGACGTACTCGCCGGTGGTGCAGATCTCGGTCCAGATGCAGGGCTTGAAGGGGAAGTCAGGGCTGCAGGAGGACTCCAGCCCATGGTGCATCCCCCCGAGGGTGGCGTAGGTGTTCACGAACGCCGTCCCGCCGAGGTTCTTCACGTAGTACCGCGAGCTGAGGGTGCCCATGCTGTGGGCGACCAGGTTGATTCGCGGCTGCCCGGTCTCGGCGAGGATGTCCTCCACCCACTCGCTGATGGTGAAGGCGTTGTCGAGATTGCAGCCCCAGGAGGGGTCGTCGAAGGTGTAGGCGTACACCGCGTCTCGGGGCCACCCCGCGGCGACCAGGTTCTCCACCATGACGTCGTAGTTCGCGGCTTCGCCGTTGACCCCGTGGACCAGCAGCACCGGGAAGTCCATGGGGTCGACGGGTGGCTCCCCCGTGTCGCCCGTGTCGCCCGTGTCGCCCGTGTCGTCGCCGGTGTCCGAGGTGTCGTCGATGAGCGCGCCGCCGGTGGCCGTGCATGCGCCGAGGAGGAGAAAGAGCGCGGGGAGAGCGGATCTCATGGCGTTCCTCGTGCGGTATCGGGCGCCCGGCGCCCCGGGGGATCCGTCGCTCTATGCCGTGCACCGCCTCCTGGCACGTCCGGGGAGCGATAATCGCCTCCCGCTATGTGTGGAGGACGGATGACCACGCTGCTGGTGAACGGCACGCGCCACGAGGTGGATGCCGACCCCGAGATGCCGCTGTTGTGGGTACTGCGGGACCTGCTCGGGCTCACCGGGACCAAGTACGCCTGCGGCAAGGGTCTGTGCGGCTCATGCGCGGTGCTGGTCGACGGAGAGGCGGTGCGCTCCTGCACCATTCCAATGTCGGCGCTGGAGGGGAAGGCCATCACCACCATCGAGGGGCTCTCGCCCGACGGCACCCACCCGCTGCAGGTGGCCTGGGTGGAGGGCAACGTGTCCCAGTGCGGCTACTGCCAGCCCGGCCAGATCCTGGCCGCCGTGGCCCTGCTTTCGAAGCACGCTCGCCCGAGCGACGCGCAGATCGACGCCGCCATGGAGGGACACCTGTGCCGGTGCGGCACCTACCTGCGGATTCGGGAAGCCATCCACCGGGTGGCCGGGGAGGGGTCGCCATGAGCACCGTCCGCAAGCTCGGTCGCCGCGCGTTCCTGAAGGCCACCGGCCTGGCTGGGGCTGCCTTCGTGTTGGGCGTCCACGTCCCATGGGCCACGGGCTGCGGCTCCGACGATGGCCCCCCGGCGAGCTTTTCCCCGAACCTGTTCGTGAGCCTCGATTCCGACGGCACGGTCCAGATCACGGTCCACCGTTCCGAGATGGGGCAGGGGGTGCGCACCTCGTGCGCGATGTTGGTGGCGGAGGAGTTGGATGCCGACTGGGCGCGGGTGCGGGTGGTGCAGGCCATCGGGCACCCGAGGTACGGCCCCCAGAGCACGGGGGGCAGCCAGTCCATCCGGCTCTCCTGGGAGCCGCTGCGCAAGGCGGGTGCCTCGGCGCGGGCGATGCTGGTCGCGGCCGCTGCGGGAACCTGGGGCGTCCCGGTGGAGGAGTGCCGCACCGAGTCGGGTGCGGTGCTCCACGACGCCAGCGGCAGGCGGCTCGACTACGGGGACCTCGCGGCAAAGGCCGCGGCACTCCCGGTTCCGGACGATTCCCCCCCCAAGAACCCAGGCCAATTCCGCCTCATCGGCACCTCGCCCACCTTGGTGGACGCCCCTGACATGGTGCGGGGGACGGCGGTCTACGCGGGCGACGTCCGCAGCCCTGGGATGCTGTTCGCCAGCCTGGAACGGAGCCCGACCGTGCGGGGGAAGCTGGCTCGGTACGACGCCACCGCCGCCCGGGCGGTGCCCGGAGTGGTGGACGTGGTGGAGGTGGA
>JAFDJI010000928.1 GCA_019307545.1 Deltaproteobacteria bacterium
CGAGAGGCGCGGGGATCGGTCTCTCCTCCCGCAAAGGCGCGGGGGATCAGAGCGCGTCGCCGGGGTCGCGGCGGCAGTCACTGCTCTCATCCGGGTTGTCCGGGTACCGGCCCCGATCTTGGTCGTCGCAGTCACGCTCGTCGTGGAGCCCGGTGGGCCACTCCATGTTCAGGTGTTGGGCCTCCCAGTCCTCCTCGAAGATCCCTGGGTAGGTATCGCCGTCCTGGTCGATGATGTCCTCTCCGTCGCAGTCCTGGTCGATGCCGTCGTACCAGAAGTCCTCAGTTCCCGCCTCGTCCATGCCGGGGTTGCGATCGGCGCGGGTCTCGTCGCAGTCCGCCATCTCGCCGGGCGCCAGCTCGGGGCAGGTGGTCCTGGCCACGAAACCGTCCCGGTCCTCGTCCAAGCAGGCGACCTTGTCTCCGTAGTCGTTGGGATCGCCGCAGATCAGTGCGGAGAGCAGCACCGTGCACAGCACTGCCCCGAGCAGGTATGGCTTGGCTGGGCGCATATTGTGATTCTAGCGAGGGGAAACCCCGACAGCCACGGAATGGCGTGGGAGTATTTCGAGGTCGTGCGCGAGCGCGTCTGGGCGGCGCGTGACTCGTGGAGCGTTCACGTGGACGAGAACGATGACGTCGATGAGAAACGACTCACGCGAACGCACGCGCTCGTGAACGCCCGACGAGTACGAGTACGAACACGGAGTCCGGAAGACCTCCGACCAAGCCCCCTGTCGTCCCGAGACAGCTCCGAGCGGCCGGCGCGGGTCACTCCCCGGTGTCGGGTTCCGGCTCGCAGTCGAACAGGGGATCGGGGTGGTTCGGGAACACCGTGGGATCCTGGTCGTCGCAGTCGAGTTCCGGGTTGAGCTCTGTGGGCCAGTTGAGGTTCGCGTGTTGGGCCGACCATTCCGACTGCAGGATGCCCGGGTAGAAGTCCCCGTCTTGGTCGATGACGTCCTCCCCATCACAGTCCTGGTCGATGCCGTCGTACCACATCGTGTCGGTACCCAGCTCGTCCTGGGCGGGGTTGCGGTCGGCGCGGGTCTCGTCGCAGTCGGCCTGCTCCCCGGGTGCCAGGTCCGGACAGGTGGTTCGAGCGACGAACCCGTCGTTGTCCTCGTCCAAGCACGACACGTCACCGCCGATGTCGTTGGGCCCAATCCACACACACGCCACCGTGGCGAGCACGACGGCGGCTGCCGAAATCCCGGTGTAGAAGTGGGACATGCGTTGATTCTATGCGGCCGCGCCCATGGCTGCATGCCAGAAAACGCTGGTCAGTGGAGCACGACCAGTCGCAAGAAGGCTCTTGTGGCAGGTCGCAGTCGCCCCAGTCTGTCGTCTTTTTAGCGGCGGAGTGCCCCTGAACCACCTTTTGCTGGGCGGAGTGCCCTTGAGCTTCCCTTTCCCGGGGCGGAGTGCCAGCGAACTTCCCTTTTCGCGGGCGGAGTGCCCCTGAGCTTCCCTTTCCCTGGGCGGAGTGCCCCTGAATTTCCCCGAAAGGGAAGTTCACGCCGACTCCGCCGCCCGAAAGGGAAGTTCACGCCGACTCCGCCGCCCGAAAGGGAAGTTCACCCCGGCTCCGCCACCCAGAAGGGAAGTTCAGCCCGACTCCGTTGCCCATAAGGGAAGTTCAGCCCGACTCCGCCGCTCCTCCAAGTGGGGGTGGGCGCTCACCCCAACCGCAAGTACAGGAAGTGCTCCACGTTCCCCGCCTTCGCTCCCGCGACCGGGCTGTCCTTTCCCGCGACCACCTCGAACCCCTCTTCCTCCGCCACGCGCCGCACCGACGCGATGGCCGACTCCCGTGCCGCCTCGTCCCGCACCACCCCGCCCCGGGCCACCGCCTCCCGGCCCGCCTCGAACTGGGGCTTCACCAGCAGCACCGCCTCTCCCCCCGAAGGGAGGATCCGCTTCACCGCCGGGAGGATCAGCGCCAACGAGATGAAGGACAGGTCACCGACGACCAGGTCCATGGGCTCGGGGAGCGACTCGAGGTAGCGCACGTTGACGCGCTCCATCACCACCACGCGCGCATCGGTGCGCAGCGACCAGGCGAGCTGTCCCACCCCCACGTCGATGGCATAGACTCGCGCGGCGCCCCGCT
>JAFDJI010000929.1 GCA_019307545.1 Deltaproteobacteria bacterium
CGACCTGGTTGGACGACGAGGTTCGGATCGACACCGACGAGCCGGGGGCGGCGTACTCCGCGAACGCACGCATCGCCGCGGACGAGGACGGGTACGTGTACGTGGTGTGGGAGGACTCTCGCGCCGTCCTCAACGACATCTACATGAGCCGGTCCTACAGCAACGGGCTCCCCAACAGCTGGTCGCCACTGGACATCCGCCTGGACACCGGGGACCCGCCGGGTGCGGCGAACTCCTACGCGCCCTCCATCTCGGCCGGGCGCGGCAGGGTGGCGGTCGCCTGGCACGATCGGCGCAACGGCGCGGAGCCCGACCTTCGCGCCGACATCTACGCCCAAGTGGCCACCGACCGCCATCTGCTCGACTTCTACGCCGAGGCGGTGCGGGTGGAGAGCGACGAGCCGGGCGCCGCGGAGAGTGTGTTCCCCTCCATCGAGATCCTCGACGAAGGCATCGGGGTGGTGTGGCGCGACGACCGACGCGGGGTGTTCGACATCCTCTATGCACGTACCGAGGACGCGGGAGCCACCTGGTCCACGGAGGTCCAGGTGGATGCCTGGTCCGACAACAACTCCGACACCCCCGTCTTCGCCTTCGCCGGGGAGGGCCAGATGGCGGTGGCGTGGGCCGACCTCCGCAACTCTCCCACCGATGAGCCGCGGGAGGACATCTACGTTTCCGCCAGCCGGGACGGGGGCCAGACGTGGCGCGGGGAGTGGAAGGTGAACGACTACCCGTCCGGGAAGGTGCGCGCCGTCTTCCCGTCGATACAGATCGATGGCGAGAACAGCGAGGTGCACGTGCTCTGGGAGGACTGGCGGGACGGCAACGCCGACGTCTACTTCCGAGCTTCCACCATGCAGGGGAACCTCCCGGAGGACTGGCTATGAACTGGTATCAATCCTTGGCGCTCGGGACGCTGATCCTGCTCGGCGGGTGCGTCGAGTACGACATTGTAGGGGGCCGCCGGGTCCCGCCGCCGGGGCGGCAGCCCACCGAGCTTTGGCCGAACACCGTGACGGACGAGTTCGAACAGCGCCCGGCCCTCGCCAGCGACATCCTGTTCGTCATCGACGACTCGATCTCGATGGAGGAGGAACAGACCAACCTGAGCACGAACTTCCACGCCTTCGGCCAGTTCCTCTTCGGGAGCGACATCGACTACCACATCGGGGTCGTGCGAGGGGATCTATCCAGCACCAACCCGGACTATCCAGACTACGGGAAGCTGACCGGCTCGCCGCCCTACGTCGACCCCAACACCCCCAACGGGCCATCGGTGGTCACCTCCACCGTGGACAACCTCGGTGACGCCGGCAATGGGGTGTGCGAGTCCGGGATGGAGGCGACCTATCTCGCGCTCACCGAGCCGATGATCACGGGTCCCAATGCGGGCTTCTACCGCGGCGACGCCATGCTCACCGTGGTGATCATCACCGACGAGAACGACCAGACGGACTTCGGCTTCTGCGACCTCACCCTCCCCGACACCCTGGACTGGGCCCAGTGGTACACCAACCTGAAGTTCAGGCCGGAGTTGGTGAACCTCGGCATCATCGCGGGCTTCGACCCGGCCGACAACCAGACCCCCACGAGCTGCAGCTCGGTGGGGCTCGGGGATGCCTCCAGCGCTGCGGCCTATGCCGAGGCCGCCGATGCGGTGCCGAACTCCATGACCTGGTCCATCTGCAACCCCGACTGGACGGCCGTCCTCATCGACCTGGGCATCGCCGCGGCAGGGCTCACCCGGGAGTTCAGCCTCAGCCGCGTGCCGGCCTGGGACTACGGGGACTGGGATGCCGACGGCATCACCGACGAACCGGTGCTCGAGGTGTGGCTGGACCGCCAGGACGGGGTGGGGTTCGTCTACCTGGAGCCGCTGTGGTCCGCGGTTCCGGACGAGGACAATCCGTGGGACTACAACCGGGTGACCAACTCGGTCGTGTTCACGGTGGAGACCATGCCGGACGAGAACTGGGTCCTCAAGGCGCTCTACCCCAACAGCGAAGAGGGCTGACCGGGTAGTTATTCGGGTTGTTCCACCACCAGCAGCGCGTTGCGGGGGACGTCGGTCAGGACCTGCTCCTCACCCGTCTCCGGCCAGCGGACC
>JAFDJI010000236.1 GCA_019307545.1 Deltaproteobacteria bacterium
AGCATGGCGGCGTACCTGGAGGACCCGGGCCATCCCTCCCAGCGCGACTTCGTCTTCGCGGAGCGGTTTCGCCCCAACGGGTTTGTTCCGCACGAAATGATGAGGCGGACAGTCCGCGAAGAACGCTGGAAGTTGATTGTGAACGATGGCGTAGAGGAGCTGTACGACCTCGAGACCGACCCGTTGGAGGCCACGAACCTAGCGACGGGCGTCCTGACTCCGGAGGCCGAGGAGGCGCGGGAGCGCTTGCACAGACGCCTCGCCGACGTCCTCGAGTCCCGCTGGTAGGAAGGGGAAGTCGATGCCGCGGATCTCCATCAATCCACTTTGGGTCGCGGCACTCCAATCGATGTTGCTCACTGTGGCTGCTGGGTGTACCTCCCCCGGTGTGGTGGTCACACTCTTGAACAGGCCATCCAACATCCTGGTCGTGATCGCGGACGATGTGGGGGTCGACAAGACCGCCGCCTACGGCGAGCACGCGGACCCACCACCCACCCCGAACCTCACTGCCCTCGCTGAGCGCGGGGTGCTGTTCACCCGTGCATTTGCCTATCCCAAGTGCTCCCCGACCCGGGCGGGCGTCCTCACCGGACGCTACGGGTTTCACTACGGCATTGGCGATCACCTGCTGCCCGGGCATCGCTGGGAACTATCGCTGGAGGAGGTCACAGTTCCCAGGATGCTGGACGAGGGGACAGCGGGGCTCTATGCGCATTCCGCGGTGGGGAAGTGGCACCTGGGTGGCCGGGGGAGGGGGTCCATCGGCCCGATTCACCCCGTAGCCAGTGGCTTCACCTACCACGCCGGAGCGCTGGGCAACCTCGCAGCCCACGTGCTCCCACATGGCAGGGAACAGTCCTACTTCCACTTCAAGAAAGCAGAGATGGGTGAGTTGTACATCGAGCACGAGTACGCGACCCGGGACACCACGAATGACGCGATCGCACGCATCCAAGCGATGCCCGAGCCCTGGTTCCTGTGGGTCGCGTGCAACGCCGCGCACTCTCCCTACCATGCGCCACCCCCCGACCTGAACTCGGACGGCGTCACCGACGAGGATCCGATATCCGCACGGTACGACGCAATGGTGGGGTCCATCGACTTGGAGATGGGCCACCTGTTCCAGTCCATGGGGTCGGACCTTCTCGACCGTACGGTCATCGTGTTCATGGGAGACAACGGCACACCTCCCGAGGTCAAGACCGGGCGGGAGGCGGGGCGGCCTGGCAAGGAGACCCTGTACGAAGGTGGCATACGGGTGCCTCTGATCATCGCGGGTCCCCCCGTTCGGCTTCCCGGCGGGAGGACGGACGGGTTGGTCAATCACACCGACCTGTTTGCCACTGTCGCCGAGATCGCCGGCGCCGACCTCGAACTTTCCGAAGAGTCCGTCTCCCTGTTGCCCTACCTGGACGACCCCGACCTCCCCTCCCTTCGCGAGGTGGTGTTCGCCGAGAGGTTCCTGCCGAACGGACCCGGTCCCTACGACGAAGTGCACCGGATGGTTCGGGACGAGCGCTGGAAGTTGATCACCCATCACGGCGGGGACGACGAGCTGTACGACCTCCGGGAGGACCCGCTCGAAGCCAAGAACCTCGCGTCGAGCTTCCCAGACGGGGAGGCACAAGACGCACACACCCGCTTGAGGATGGAGATGCGCGCGATCCTCTCGGTCCCCTGGTGACTACCGGGTAGGAGAGCGAGCTACTGCTCGTACAGGTTCCCGCCGAGCTTGACGTACCCGTTCTGTGAGCCGCCGGTGGAGATGGTGATGCCGCTGATCCCGAAGCCGCTGATGGACGGGATGTCGATCTCGCCGATGGCGTCGGTGAGCATCGGCAGGAGCAGGGGCACCAGTGCTCCGAGGAGGGCCTCGGTGTCCGCTGCAGCCAGCGTATTCGAGTCGGGAATCACCACATCGAAGTACACGTCCGCCTGGCCGACGGTGGCTGAGAGCGAGGTGTCGCCGACCGCCGTCAGGTCCATATCGGCGAAGGCGGTGACGTAGGCCTTCACCAACACCTGGTTGGCCGAGGGGTTGCCGTCGAAGAGGGTGACCTCCATGTCGCCGATCTGCAGCTCGAACTCGGAGTTGCCAGACCCCGGGAGCGCCACGGGCGGGAGCAGGGGCTTCACCCGGACGGTGACCGAGTTCACCCCTGGCAGCACCATCTCCAGGTCTTCCATCGGGAGACCGAGGACTGCCGCATCCTCTTCGATGTCGAGCATCCCACCGCCCCACACCGCGTAGAACAGCTGGTTGAGCATGTCCCCGGAGAACGCGATGTTCATCTTGGGACTGCTGGGCCAGTAGGGGGGAGTGTATGGACGGTACAGGCTGCCGTAGCCCCACCACCCCGGGTGGACCCAGCTGTCCACCGTCACGAAGGTCTGCAGGGAGAGGCTGATCCCGTAGTAGTCGACGCCGATGCTGTAGGGCTCGGCCTCGAGGGTGTAGGTGCGACCTTCCAGGCCGAAGTCGTACGACAGCTCCAGATCCTGCAGCGCGTCCTCGATCACGGGGGCCAGCTCGTCCACGACCGCGTCCTCGATGGCGTCGGTCATGTAGTTGGAGACTGCATCCTCGATCCAGGCGTCCACGCCGAACCACTCCAGGATGGTCCACAGCCAGGAGTCCCATTCGAAATCGAAGTTGGTGATCCAGGCGTTGACGTCTGCGGGCGCGAAGCTCAGCTGGATCTGCCCATTGCTCACGCTCGGGGTGGCGTAGACCTCCACCGAGATGCTGCTGGCGTCGACGCTGCCGGATTCCGTGTCTTCGATGAAGATGAGCACGCCCCAGGCCCACCAGTCCAGGTGGGGGTTGTGGATGGTGGCCCGCAGCCGGATCTTGCCGTTGGAGCGGGGGTCGATGTCGAGGGTGGTGCCGGAGATGGAGGGGTTGTACACGTACAGCGCGATCGCGTACCAGGTGACGCCCCAACTCGTTTCTGAGGCCTCGTACAACGGCCAGGGGATGAGGTCGTCGAGGTCGTAGCTGTTGACCAGGGCCTCGCCGATCGACTCCAAGGTGTCGGTGCCGCCGGCGCCCTCGTTGATGCGGACCTGGATGCCATGGGGGACACCGAGTCCGTAGCCCCGGAAGCTGCCGCGAAGGAGGGACCGGGTGTCGCTGGCGCTGTTCCCTTCGGAATCCGCCGCCAAGGTCTCGATGACGTTGGTGCCCCAGTCCCAGCTCATGCTCTTCGAAAACGCGCCGCTGGCGCCGATGGTCGTGGGTGACCCGTTGATGGTGAGGTCCACCACGCTGGACCAGTCGTCGATCACCGTCCCGGAGACGGTGCCAGTGGAGGAGGTGCGCCAGGCGCCACGGCCAGGGGAGGTGATGGTGAGCTTGGGGCCCGTGGAGTCGATGAGGAACGGGCCCACCGAGTCGGTGAGGCTGGTGCCGTCCACCGTCACGGTCACCGTGTGCCAACCCTCTGCGAAGAAGCTGATGTTCCGGTGGGACACCAGGGTGTCGACCGGGCGGCTGGTGGTGATGGTCCACGGGTCGGTGGTGAGGTTGCCGTAGTCGTCGGTGACGACCACAGTGGCGGTGGTGGTCTGGCGGAGCTCCAGGTCGGTGGTGGAAAGGGTCATCTCCACGTCTACCGGGGGCCCCGGGACCACCACGAAGGGCTCCACGTCGTCGAGCGCGTCCAGGGTGGCGGTGGCCAGGTAGGTGCCGGGGACGATGGATTGGAACGCGCTCCCGACGACGGACACATCGAGGCTGTCGACTTCGATGGTGGCGCCCGAGGAATCGAGATCGTTCCCATAGATGTCCATCAGGGAGACCTCCCACCCGATGGAGCCCCCCGCCTCCATGGCGAGGTCGGAGAGTTGGAGGTCCAGGGCCCAGGGGTCGGCGGCGTCGACGGCGAGCGGAGCATCCCGGGTGTACGCGAACCCTTCGTAGTCGGTGCTGACGGTGATCGTGTGGTCGCCCGCCACCACCGGGATGAGGGCGGTGGAGGTGAAGAGGAGGTCGTCCTCCAGGGAGCTGTCCAGGGTCCAGATGAGCCCCTCCACCGCTTCCGAGGAGCTGTCCACGAGGAACGCGGTGTAGCCGACCGGCTCGCCGGCCGTGGTGCTCGACGCGTCCAGGGTGAAGATGATGGTGTAGCCCGTGAACTCGAAGGGATCGTCCTGCGAGAACAGCCCGGAGCAGCCGGACAGGGCCAGGAGTGACGCCGCCAGTAGAGCGCGGTACATCGACAAATCCTCCACACGCCGCAAGATCATATCCATCAATGCCTGATATCCCATGCGAGATGCCACCCGGATCCCGTTTTGGGCGGCTATAGTGCCCGGGTTGCTCCAGGGGGCGCGCGTCCCATGCGTCGTTTTTTCTCTGTCTTTGCGAGCACTCTGTTGTTCTGGGCGCTTCCGGCGCAGGTTCTCGCCCAGGGTACACCGGTGGAGCGTGGGGTGGATCGTGCCCTGGCGATCCATATACCTCCACATGGCCTCGCCACCGTCGGCGACGCCGTGGAAGCCTTGGCGCCGACCTCCTTTCCCATCCTCTACACCGTCGACACCTTCGAGTGCAGCGAGGACACCGGGTTCCTCTACGCGCTCGAAGAGACCGAGATCCTGTTCTCCACCGACGAGGTGCTGGTCGAGACCACGAACAGCCGGGTCGAGATCACCCTTTACGGCACCCTGAACTCCACCCCGACTACCCTTGGGATCTACGGTAGCTGCGGCGTGCTCGAGGGGTTGTGGGAGTCCTGCGGCATCCAGATCCCGACCACCGCGGTCGAGGTCCACCTCGGGGTGGCCCTGGTCAGCCTGGGCGGTCAGGTCCTCGCCGTCGCCGACCCGGTGGACGTCCAGATCTCCCCCATCACCAACCCCATCTCGGACTGCACCCTGGCGAGTGCAGCGGGGACCCTGCTCGGCCAGAACCCCGACGCGATCAACGACCTGCTCAGCGAGGCCATAGGTCCGGCGTTGGAGGATGTTCCCGCAGAAATGGAGCAGGCGATCGAGGATGCGTTGAACAGCTTCGCCGTGGAGACCACGATCGACCTGATCGGCACGCCGCTCGGCCTGTCCCTCAACCCCGTCCTGATCGAGATCTCGAGTGCCGGGATGATCGTGGCGATGGATGCCAGCGTCAATGTGCTGGCTTCGGACTGCGTGGATCCGTCGGTGGTGCCCCTCCCCGATCCGCAGTGGCCGGTGTTCGGCGACGTCGCTCCCGACACCTCGCTGCACTACGACGCGGGCGTGTACATGGGCCGGGGTTTCGTAGACGAGCTGCTGACCGCCTTCTGGGCCAGTGGTGTGCTCTGCATGGAGATCGACCAACTCGGGGATGTCCCGCTCCAGGGCGGATTGGTCGGCGCCTTCTTCGGAGAGGAGGTGGGCGCGCTCCTCGGAGCCGATGACCCGGCGGTCCTGGTGCTGGGTGGCGATCTGCCCCCCACCTCGACCTTCGAAAGGGACCAACCGGCCATTCGGGTCGGGATGCCGGGACTCACCCTGGACCTGGTGACCGAGCTGGACCACCGGCAGACGCGGATCCTCCAGGTGGGAGTGGACGCTGAGATCGGCCTCGATGTGGGGCTGGTGGACAACACCATCGCCCCAACGCTGGTGATCGACGAAGAGGGGTTCCTGTTCTCCGAGACCTATAGCGAAATGGTGGGGCCGGGCTACAGCGCCAACCTGGGTGGTCTGCTCGACCTGGTGCTCGCCATCGCGGTGCCCACCGATGCGCTCACGGAGATCACCATCCCCGAGCTGCTGGGCATCCAGATCGACGAGGTGTTCTGGGTCCCCACCGATGACGGGGAATGGCATGGGGCCTTCGCCCTCGCCGACCTCTCCGGGGTCGAGGCCATCGAGGTCTCCGGGTGCACCGTGGATGGACTGGGATGCGATGGCGGGGGCTTCGAATTCGACCTGGAGGAGACGCTGGGATGCGACGACCCCGCCATGGGATGTGGCGAAGAGGGGTCGGCCTGTGTCCACGGCAAGGTCCAGCTTCCCAGCTGGCGGTGGTTGCCCGTGCTGTTCCTGGTGGTGGTGGTGCCCCTTCGCCGCCGCACTACAGCGTGATCAGGCAGGCCCCCCAAGTGCGTCGCCGCTGATCGGGGCACACGGGACGCCGGCAGAGAGACCTACCGCTCGGATTTCCCTTCACGACTGCCGTATGGTCAACTGCCCGCATGCTGTACTGGCAGAGCGGAACCGTCTTCACCTTGTTGCTCCTTGGGGTCCTGCTCCTGCTGGGGTCGCTGCTGACCCGGATCGGGCCCG
>JAFDJI010000237.1 GCA_019307545.1 Deltaproteobacteria bacterium
TGATGCACAGAGGCGACCTTGACGGTCTCGGCGCAGATGACTGCAGGACGGTACCGTTCGAAGTCCAACGTCTGCAAGATGGCGTAGTCGAGTCCTTCGACATCAATCGACAGCAAATCGAGCGTGCGTCCCTGTTGGGTGAAGTGTGCCGAGAACGTGTTGAGCTGCGACAGGCCTCCGTCAATGAGGTAGTAGTCGGCCTGTTTGTCCGAGGTCACACCCACCCCGACACCCAACACGATGTCGTTGGGGTCCTCGATGCCCAGGGTCGAGAGGATCGACTCGATGACCACATCTTCGCCCTGTTGCGAATAGTACGTGGGAAAGTCCGGTTTCCGTTCCACAGACCAGAACACGGCCCATATGCCGAAGTTCACCAGAGTGACCGCCAGCAGGATGGGTGTCTTGAGCGACCTGCCTTGCGTATTGTTCATCGGAGTTCCCGCAGATGCCCTGGTTTCGGAGACCACCATACACCCTGCACCCATTCCTGAGAGCCCCCGTCCCGAAGGGCGGGATCGCCCTGGTTTTTGGCGAGGAGGATGACGTGACCTTCGCCCCCGACCCCGCCTCCCTGTCGGGTGCTGCGATCCCTGGCCCGAGCCGGGTCAGAGGTGCTGGTGGGGGTACTCCGCGGATCGGTTCTGGAAGCGAAGGATGTTCGCGTTCTGGATCACGCCGTCGCGGATCTCGATCGCCCGCCGCACGGTCTCATTTCGCTCCCATGCCTCGGGTCCTCCCATCACCGTCTCGACGAAGGCCACCACGACCCTCGAGATCTCCCATGAGGCGCTTCGCCACAAGTAGGTTGGGGTGTGGTCGACGCCGTAGTAGGTCGCTCGGCCCACGGGGAAGCAGGGCTCCTCGAAGGAGGTGGGGCGCGCAAAGTGAAAGCCCATGCCGAGGTCGCAGCTCACATCGACGATGAGGGCGTTTCGCTTCAGACGGCGCTCCTCTCCCTCTTGGAGGAACATGAGGGGGGAGTCCGTGTCCTGCAGGATCCCGTTGACGATCACGTCGGCCTCGGCGAGTGCTTCCACGAAAGTCCTGCGCACGCCTTCCGTGTCGACGACGATGCCCCCGTCTTCACCCGGCATCATCTGACCGTAGCGACAGCCCGTGATCTTGTCGTGAACCGCCCACGGAGGACGCTGTGTAAAGACGGTGATGTCCTGGAATCCCCGCCCTTGAAGGGCAAAGATCGCCCCGCGGCTCACCGAACCATGGCTGATGACGCAGGCCCGGCAGGGAGGACCGTAGAAGCCATCCTTTCCGACCAGACCCAGCGCATGAATCACACCGCAGTAGCCGGCCATCTCGTTGTTGCGGTCGAACAGGTGCATGTCCCTCACGCCGCCGCGCTTCCAGGCGAACATCGCCTCCCAGGCGAGGAGTGTGAGCCGACGATCGATGGCAACCTGGGTGATCTCCGGCTGCTGTACACAGTGAGGCCACCCCCAGAGGGTGCCACCCTCTCGCATCTCGCGCAGATCCTCGGCCAGGACCTTGGGCAACAGCACGATGTCGCTGGTTGCCAGGATCTCCTCGCGGCTTGCGACCCCACCGAAGCGCCGGGTCAGCTCTGCGACATCCACGCCCAGCGCCTCACCGTACCCCGCTTCAAACCGTATCGATCCCCGTAGGCCCGGAGGCACGAGGTCGAAGTGGTCCGGATGGATGGGCAGACGGTGCTCGTTTTCTTTCCGGGACTGACCGATGACACCAAGGGTGGGAATGTGTACCTCCTGGAGGGACGTCTACATGGTTTCCGTCGTCTCGACGAAGCGAAGACCCGCCGCATCGATCTCTTCGAGGATTGGAACACAGATCGATGGATGCGTGGGGATGAGGCTACCTGTGAGAGTGAGCTCGCCGCGAAGGAGAAGCTTGACCGCGATGGCGACGGGGAGGCCCACGGTCTTGGCCATCGCGGTGAAGCCACCGGGCTCGCCCTTCGCCACGAGAGTCGAACGAATTCGTTCTGAGGTGCCGAGATCGGGGTACTCCACCTCGATCTCGTGGAGCAGAATGACCATGTCGCGAAGCTCGGGAGTGAGGGGGAGACGGGTCTTGAGCAGGTGGATCAACATCGCAGCTGCCGTGTCGCCCTCGCATCCGATCCGTTGGTCCGAGAGCAGCCCCAACCATCGCAGGTTCTCCATGATCCGGCCGGTCGGGCTGATGTGCAGGAAGCGCCCGATCCGCATCTCGAGCGGGGCTCCCGAGACATTGAGGGGCAAGAACATCTTCATCACTTCCGCATAGGTGCGGTCGGCCAGGTTGGGGATGCGCAGGGTCTCGTTTGGCAGGCCCAAGCGGACGATCTGGGCCCAGGTCTCGCTCCAGCCGGGGTAGCGCATGGTCCCGCGGATCATGGTGTGGACGTGTTCGAGCCCGAAGGACTGCATGTACGACATGGCGTCGCGGTTTGCATAGGCCTCGAGGGAACCCACGCCATCGACGTCCACCGCCCAGGTGTGCTGAAAGACCTGGTGGTAGGGGACCAGCTTGATGTTCCCCTTTTCCATGTACTGTGCACCCTCGAAGCCAGCCATGACCACGTTTCGAGGGTCCCAGGTGATCACGTAACGAAGGGGATTCTGTGGCTGGTTCGGTGCTGGGATTCCGCTGCCGTACGAACGGAAGCCGACGATTCGACCGCCCTTGGCACGAAGCCGCCGGATGAGGGACATCGCCGACATGTGGTCGATTCCCGGATCGAGCCCCATCTCGCACAGGAGCAGAATGCCCTGGCGCTTTGCGTCGAGGTCGAGATCCCGCACGGCCTGATCCCGGTAGGAGACCGACACCATGTGGCGGCATTGGTTGACGCAGTCCCAGGCCACGAGATCCTGGAAGGCGGCTGGGAGCATGTCGATGACGACATCGGAGCTGTCGATCTGTCGGGAGCGGTGTCCGGCATCGTTGACGTCGAACCTAACCGCCTCGCCGCGTGGGTGGTCCAAGACACACTGACGAGCGAGATCCTCGTCCAGATCTCCCACAGTCACGAACCAGTCTTCTGCCTCGGCGTCTGCAAGGAGCTGCGCGATGAGGAAGGTCGCGCTCTGCCCTGCTCCAAGTACGAGTAGCTGTCTCAAGATCGCCTCCGCTGCTGTGAGCCCCACGCCCACGAAGCCTCAAGCAGGTCGATGGAGTATCCCCGGTACCGCGCCCTGGCGGGCTCGGAAAGGAATGAGGGCTCGATCGACTCGAGAACTTTCGTACTCATCGGAAAGCCCCAGGGCCATTTCACCAGGCGATGCCGATGCCGACAGTCGCATGGGGGCCCACCGCATCTCCCAGTCCGCGCCGGTCGCTGTATGCTGGCTCGCCAATCGCGCAGGGAGCGCCCGAGATGTCGCAAGCAGTGTTCAGCTGGACCTGGCTCGCGCTGTTCGTCGCCATCAGCGTGGTGCGCAAGATCCACGAGCGCAGGGCGGGCAAGCGCTCCAGCCTGAAGGGGACCCCCATCGCCGAGGGAGCACTGATGGCCCTCTGGGGGCTGGCCGCCGGCATATTGCCACTGGTCTACCTGTTCACGAGCTGGCTCGATTTCGCGGACCTCCCCTTCGAGATGCCCCCAGCGCTCGGTTTCCTCGGCGTCGGCCTCTTCCTGATCGCGATCTGGCTGCTCCATCGCTCCCACGACGATCTCGGGAAGACGTGGTCGCCGTCGGTGGAGCCGGAAGCCGGGGAGCGGCTGGTGACCGACGGGGTGTACAGGCGGATCCGGCACCCCATGTACGCCGCCCACGTGTGGTGGGGGGTCGCCCAGGCCCTGCTCCTGCCCAACCTCCTCGCCGGACCCCTGGCGTTGGTCCTGATGTTCGTGCTCATCGCCATGCGGGTTCCACGAGAAGAGCGCGCTTTGCTCGAGACGTTTGGCGACGATTACCGCGGGTACATGGAGCAAACGGGCCGCATCCTCCCGAAGCTCGGCTAGACGCTGCGATTGTCACGCGGCAACCTGGTTGCCGTGAGCGCCCAACTGGCTATCCTCCCGCCACGTGAGGGGCGTCATGCCAAAGGCCTCGTCTCCATTCCTGGTCGTGCTCGCCACTGCCGCGGTCGCCGTCGCCGTGCCGGGCACCGCGTTCGCCTACCTGGACCCGGGCACCGGGAGCATGATCCTCCAGGGCGTGTTCGGGGCACTGTTGGCAGCCGGCGTCGCGCTGGGGCTGTTCTGGGAACGGGTGAAGAAGCTCTTCAAGGGCTGCCGGCCCGAGGAGGAGAACCCCCCCGCGACGGCCGAGGAGGCCGATGCCGAGCCCCGCTGACGGACGGGTTCCGGGCTCGTTCCGCGACCCGAGCGGGTTCCTGTTCCGGCACCAGGGTCGGGTCTACCGGCATGTCGGCCCCCGCTACGCCGAGGACTACGCCCTGCTGATGGATTCGGGCCTGCACGCGGCCCTGGTGGCGGACGGCGACCTGGTGGACCACGAGGAGGTCGACGACCTCATCGCACCCGACGCCTCCCCCCCGTTCCGAACCCTGCTGCCCGAGCAGATCGACACCCTGTCCTGGCCCTACGAGTGGTGCTTCGGCCAACTCGGGGACGCCGCGCTGCTCACCCTCCGGGTCCACCGGAAGGCCCTGGAGCACGGGATGTGCCTCAAGGACGCCAGCGCATACAACGTGCAGTTCCGGCACGGCCGGCCGGTCCTCATCGACACCCTGTCCTTCGCGCGGTGGGACACCGACGCGCCCTGGGTGGCGTACCAGCAGTTCTGCAAGCACTTCCTCGCGCCGCTCGCGCTGATGGCGAAGGTGGACATCCGTCTGGCCGGTCTCCTCCGGGTCCACATCGACGGCATCCCCCTCGACCTCGCGAGCCGCCTGCTCCCGTGGGGCACCCGGCTCTCCCCGGGCCTGGCGGCCCACCTCCACCTCCACGCCCGCGCCCAGCGCACCTGGGGCGATGCCGCCGGAGAGGGCAAGCCGCCGCCGAAGCCCTCCTTCAGCCACAACGCGATGATCGGGCTCGTCGGGAGCCTGGAGAAGGCGGTCAGGGGCCTCCGCTGGGAACCCTCGGGCACGGAGTGGGCCGACTACTACGCCCGGACGAGCTACGACGACGAGGCCCTGCAACACAAGACCGACCTGGTCGCGGCGTTGATCGATGAGGTCGGCCCCACGAGCGCCTGGGACCTGGGGGCGAACGACGGGCGGTTCAGCCGACTCGCCGTGGAGCGGGGGGCAAGCACGGTGGCCTGGGACCTCGACCCGGCGGCGGTCGAGCGGTGCTGGCGCGGGTGCCGCGAGGAGCGGATCGACCTGCTCCCGCTGGTGCTCGACCTCACCAATCCCAGCCCCGGTCTGGGGTGGGCCCACACCGAGCGGGCCTCGCTCCAGGACCGCGGTCCGGTGGACCTGGTGATGGCCCTCGCCCTGGTCCACCACCTGGCGATCGGGAACAACGTCCCCCTCGACCGGATCGCCGCCTGGCTGGTGCGCCTGGGAGGTTCCCTGATCGTCGAGTTCGTCCCGAAGTCCGACCCGCAGGTCCGGCGGATGCTCGCCACCCGCGAGGACGTGTTCCCCGACTACACCTGGGAGGGCTTCGAGGCGGCCTTCTCCCGCCACGCCACCATCGCGCGCCGCGAACCGGTCCCCGGGACCGAGCGGAGCCTCTATTTGCTCCGCGCTGGCGTCCCGCGGGAGGTCCGGGACACGTCTATCGGGTCGTAGGGTCGGCTCCAACGGGAGTAGTACGCACGATCCCGGAGACGCCCCAGGTCGGTGCCGAGGACCGCGTCGAACACCAGCCGCAGGACGTTCACCGCGGTGAGATTGTCGTTGAACCCCGCGTAGTCGCCGCCCGGGAGGTGGACGGCGGCGAGGATCGACATCCGCTCCTTCACGTCGGTCTGGCTGGGGCTCGACCACTCCAGGCGGGCGCCGGGCCCGTGGTCGGACAGGATCACGATCGCCGCGTTCCCCCCGGTGCGCTCGAGGATCGCGTCGACCACCTCTGTCAGCCGGGCGCCGAAGTAGGCCACCTGGTCGACGTAGCCCTCCTCGTAGACCTCGGCGTAGGGGTCGCCGTGACGCCGGTGCATCATCTGCCAGGCACTGCCGTCCGCCACGGTCATCTCGGCTGCGCTCGGACGGTAGGCGCCGTCCGCCCGGAACAGGAAGGGGGGGTGGGGTGCGACGATGTGGGTGTAGACGAAGGCCGGCCCGTCGACGCCGGGATCGGCGGCGAGGTGGTCGAGTTGGAACTCGAGGTGGTTGCGGCGGATCGCGTGCTGTAGGCGCCCCGGCGGCTGCCC
>JAFDJI010000930.1 GCA_019307545.1 Deltaproteobacteria bacterium
TGAGGCGGCGGTGGGTGAAGACGTGGACCACCTGGCCCAGGACGCGTCGCACCCGCACCTGTAGATCGGTCTGCTCGCGAAAGGCGCGCACCAGGGCCGAATCGGGGGGGTCTCCCGGCTGGATCGCTGTGGAGATGGGTTCCCACAGACTACCCAGCAACCCCTGTGGCGGGCGCACGCCGAGTAGCACCCGGTCCTCCTGCCACAGGATGCCCGCCACCCCGCGCATCGGCTTGGGCTCGGGCCGCGGCGCCCGCCTTGGGAGCTGCTCCTCGGTGCCTCGGGCACGGGCCAGGCAGTGCCCCTTCCACGGGCAGTCCGGGCACTGGGGGGCCCGCGGGGTGCACACCGTGGCCCCCAACTCCATGAGCGCCTGGTTGAGGTCTCCCGGTCCCCCAGCGCCACCGCCACCTGCTTCGCCGACCAGCTCTCCGGCTCGCACCCACAACGCGCCGCGCCCCGACTTGCTCCGCGGATCAGCCTCCCGCCCGTCCACCCGGGAGAGCACCCGCTCTACGTTGCCGTCGACCACCGGGGTGGAGACCCCAAAGGCGATCGAGGCGATGGCGCCGGCCGTGTAGGGGCCGATCCCCGGAAGGCGCCGGAGCGCGTCGGGGTCCGCGGGCAGTCCCCCCGCTTCACTGGCCTGCACGGCGGTCCGGTGCAGGTTGCGGGCGCGGCGGTAGTACCCGAGACCAGCCCACTCCGCGACCACGTCCCCCTCCTCGGCCGCCGCCAGGTCCTCGAGGGTCGGCCACCGCTCCAGGAAGCCGTGGAACCGGTCGATCACGGTCTCCGTCCGGGTCTGCTGGAGCATGAACTCGGAGAGGAGCACCCGGTAGGGGGTGGGATCGGAGCGCCAGGGCAGGACGCGGGCGCTCCGGCGATACCATCGAAGCAGTTCTGCGGCCAACACTGCGGCTGGCGCACCCAAGGGCTGGGGATGACTGCGGGCCACGGGTGTTTCCTATATCCTGCGCGAGATGCAATCCACCTCCCCTATCGTAGGGCGCTACCACCTCGTGGAACGGCTGGCCGTCGGCGGGATGGCAGAGATCTTCCTCGCCTGCGAGAAGGGGGCGCACGGGCTGGAGCGGATGGTGGTCATCAAGCGCATCCTGCCTACCCTTGCAGAGGACGAGTCCTTCGTGGAGATGTTCCTCCAGGAGGCCCGGGTGGCCGCCGGCATCCACCACCCGAACGTGGTGGCGATCCACGAGTTGGGTGAGTCGGACGGCTACCCCTACATGGCGTTGGAGTACGTGGCAGGGAGCACCATGCGGTAGCTCCTGCAGGCCGCAGCGGTCGTGCAACGTGAGTTGCCCGTGGAGGTGGCCCTCGACCTGGCGATGCAGGCCTGTGCTGGCACCCACGCGGTGAACGAGCTGCGGGACCCCTACGGCAAGCTCTATGGGCTGGTGCACCGGGATGTGACCCCCCACAACCTGATGGTCAGCGACGAGGGCTTCGTGAAGCTCCTCGACTTTGGGATCGCCAAAGCCACGCGCGAGTCCGACCTGCGCACCCGTACCGGGGTGCTCAAGGGGAAGGTCGCCTACATGTCGCCGGAGCAGTGTCAGCAGGAGGAGTTGGACCGGAGGTCCGACATCTTCGCGCTCGGGAACGTCACCTGGGAGCTGTTGGCGGGGGAGAAGCTGTTCCAGGCCGCCAACGAGCTCGGGGTGATGCAGGCCATCATCACCGGCAACGTCCGCGATCTGCGCAAGGTGCGTCCTGAGGTGCCGGACCCGGTGGTGAACGTCATCGAGCACGCCCTCGCCTCCGCTCGCGACTCCCGGTACGACACTGCCGACGACATGCGGCGGGCACTGGCTGAGGCTGCCACGGCGAGCGGTCTGGTGGTGGACCGCGACAAGACCGCGGCCTTCGTTCGGGAGATGCTGGGTGAGAAGCACGAGCAGCGCCGCGATTCGGTCCAGAGGTCACTGGACCAGACCCTGATCACTGCCTCCAGCGAGACGCGGTCGGGGTCCTTCACCCAGGTGACCACCGCGACCCGGGTGGGCCTACTCGGGGTGTTGGGAGCGCTGACCCTGGGGCTGGCGGGCGGGGCCTTCGTCCTCGCCGGTCTGGCGCTGGTGGTGGC
>JAFDJI010000931.1 GCA_019307545.1 Deltaproteobacteria bacterium
GTTCTTGGCTCGTTCGAAGGCGACACAGCTACTGGGACGGCGCTCTATTCTTTCCATCCGGGTATGGGCCCAGGGGGGGACTGTGAGCTTGCTGGGGGCTGGACGGCGTCACCGGCCCAATAGGCACACCCTTCGAGTGAGGACGGACCAACGCGGTTTCCGACGCGGGACGCTGTGCGACGTGGGTGCGTTTGAGGTGCAGCCGTAGCCCTCGAATAACCGGGCTTACTCATGGTTGAGTTCGGCGAGGACAAGCGAACGGCAAATCCTATTGTCGTTCACGAAGTGCCACGGGTCTCGCGTGATCGGTCCAACAACCGACTTCGGGCGGCGTCACTCACACGGTGCACCCGATGCGCGCCCACGCCCCAAACGCAAAGCCTGCGCGGTGGTAACGGGAAAACGAAGCAATTTCGTCCGTGAAACCGGCATCCCTCTTGCACATATTCGAGGTACCGGGAGGTTGTCATGCGGTACTTGGTCGGATTTGTTTGCGTCCTGGCGCTGGGCGTCATGGGGTGCAGCGAGACGTCGGGCACGGGTGGTAGCGGTGGCACGGCTGGCGAGTGCGTCGCCGGCGAGCCCACCGCCTGCTTCACGGTGTGCGGCTCGGTGGGCGAGGGGACGTGCTCCGACGACGGCGCGCTGCCGGCGCCGGAGGACTGCACGCCACCGGCCGAGCAGTGCGACAACGGGCTCGACGACGACTGCGACGGACTCATCGACCCCGGGTTCGGCACGCTGGTCGGCAGCAGCGCGCAGCTGGACGACGAGGCCAACGGCGTCCGCGTGGGCACGCTCGGTGACGATGCGTGGATCGCCTGGACCCACTGGGATCTGATGCCCCCCCCCGCCTCCGTGTACGGGGCCTGGCTCGCCCCGGACGGCACGGCGGCCGTCGCGCCGGCGGCGCTCGCGCCGACCACCGACACGCAGCTGCTCGGGCGGCCCGGGCCCGGCGACGACCAAGTGCTGGTCCCATGGATCCAGGTGCCGGACGGCGGCACACAGCGCGTCGCCGGCCTCCTCTTCGCGCCGGACGGGTCTACCGTGGCGCTTGAGAACTCGTGGACGGAGGACGGCGCGCGTGTACCGGCCGCGGCGTGGTCCGGCGCGGACTTCGGCCTCTTCTGGGCGGCGGACGGCCCCGCCTCCGACCAGGACGACCTGCGCTTCGCCCGTGTCGGGGCCGACGGCGCCACGCTCACCCGTCCCGTCGACGTCGTCCCTGCGGCGGGCGAGCAGTTCAAGAGCGGGGTGGCCGCCACCTGGAACGGCACCAGCTTCGGCGTCGTGTGGGACGAGACGGCGTGCACGCCGGGCTGCCTGCACCGGCTCCGCCTCGGCGAGGTCTCGCGCACGGGGATACTGCTGTCGGTGGTGGACGTGGTGGATCCGGAGGGCAGCGGGCTCGGCGTGTGGCAGTTCGGGTGGACAGGCACCGAGTACGTCCTGGCCTGGGAGCGGGAGTCCGGGGACGAGGCGCGCATGATGCTCGTGGACGCCCTGGGCGGTGTCCTAGCGTCGCACCAGCTCTCCGGGCGGCCGCTCGACGAGCGCCTCGGGGGAATGCACTTCCGCCAGGTCGCGGACGGCTTCGAGGTCGTCTGGAGCGTGTCGCGCTCGTGGGGCGACGTGCTGTACGCGCAACACCTCTCCTCCACGCTCTCGCCCGAGGGGCCGGAACGGGTCGTGACATGGTCGGACGAGCGCTGGATCAACTACCCGGGCCTGACCACCTCGGGGGGATCGCTGCTGCTTTCCTGGAGCGAGCGTCCGCTGGACGCCCCCCCCTTCCTGGGACCCGACCTGCTGTTCGTCCAGCCCATGGGGACCTGCGCAGCACCCTGATGGCACGTGGCGTGCAAATACCGATCCGGACATGTCGTGTCCGGAGGCTCCCACGCTGCGCGCCCGCTTGCTGCTCTCTGTCTCTCGGTGTCGTGCTGATCGCGACGGCGTGCAAGGACGACCCGAGCAAGCTCCGACTCGCGTTCTGAGAGAGGTGGGCGCATTTGAGGTGCAGCCGACCGACTAACCCGCTTCAGTGCATCGCAATAACGGTTGTCGTACACGTATCGGGTTTTCAACCACGAGTAACTCC
>JAFDJI010000238.1 GCA_019307545.1 Deltaproteobacteria bacterium
CCCTCGCCGAGCCGTCGCGGGCCCCCCCGAGCCCACGCGGGCCGAGGGGTGCGGCTCGAAAGCGCGGTTGCGCCATCCCGCGCGCGGGCCCCCCCGAGCCCACGCGGGCCGAGGGGAGCAGCTGAAAAGTGACGTTTGCGCCGTCGCGGCCGCCGGCCCGCCTGCTACCGAGGCCAGCCTGCTACTCGGTGCCCTCCTCCACGCCCTCCGCAGGCTCCAGCGGGGCAATGATCACCGGGCCGGTCGCGCTGGTTCCGCCCTCGCTCACCCGCTCCGCGGTCGCCAGCGACCCACCCTTGGACACGTACTTGGCCTGGGCCTCGGCGACCTTGATGCGGGCCTCTTGGAACGCGATCTCGGCGCGGGTCGCCTCGAGGTCGAACCGGTTGATGTCGACCTCGGGGTGGGTCTCCACCACCGTGTCTGCGTACAGGCGCTGGATCTCCGCTGTTTTGATGTCCTTCTCCGCCTCCAGCAGCCCCGCCCGCGCATCGATGAGGTCCACATAGGCGCTCGCGCGGCGGTGCTCCCCCTCCATCTCGACGACCTGGGCCTCGAGGGTGGTGATGTTGGCCTCGTGCATGGACTGGCGGTCGCGGTCCTTGACCTTCTTCGCCACCTTGCGCTTCGCCTTCTCGGCGTCGATCTCGGCCTCCTTGGCCTTGATCTCCAGCTTGAGGGTCTTGATGCCACCCTTCTCGCTCGCCGCCTCCCGCTCGGCGTCGGCGATCTGGGACTCGAGGACCACGATCTGCTCCACCATCGCTTGTCCCTGATCCAGGGTCGCCTGGGGGACATCACCCATCGCGGATTTCGGCACCTTGGGACCGGCCCACGCCGCCCCCGCGACGACCAACCCCAGGACCAAGACCAAGCTCTTGCGTAGCATCCTTCGTCTCCTGTCGTGTACGGGTCGTACTGTACCCGGAACCACTCAGGCCTGTGTCATCGCGGTGGAGTCCCTGCGGTATCGTCGGATCATGGCCCACCTTCGAAACCGCACCCTACTGGTCGCCGCGCTGGCGTTCACGGGACTTCTCGCGACGGCCCTTGGGGTCTACGCCCTCTTCTGGGCCGTGGACTTCCTCGGCGCACCCACAACACAGTCACCCCTGGATCTGTTCCGCGAGCCCGGCGCGGCCGCCTCCTTCTCCGGGTTGGCCGAGGTCACGGTGGGCGTGCTCGGCATCGCTATCACCGTGGTCGCCATCATCGTGGAGTTGGCCGCGCACCGCTACACCCCACGGATCACCTACCTCTTCGTCCGCGACCCCGTGAACATCCTGGTGATGAGCTTCCTCGTGGTGACGGCCCTGCTGGTGCTGTGGGTCGAGATGAGCCTGTACGGCCAGACCTACCCCCAGACCCTGGTGCTCGTCGCAACCGGCGCGATGACGGCCAGCCTGCTGCTGTTGCTGCCCTACTTCGCCTATGTGTTCGACTTCCTGGACCCGACCCGGGTGGTCCACCGTCTGCAGAGGCGTGCGCAGCGGGCCTTGAAGCGGGCGGTCACCCGCGATGCCGACCAGGCAAGGCAGGATGTGATCCGAGGCATCGATCAGCTCGGCGATATCGCCCTGAACTCGGTCGAGAAGGACAAGGCGATCACCATCGCGACGGTGAACGCCCTAGCAGCGTTGGCGGAGGACAACCTCGATCGGAAGAGATCGCTCCCGGAGGCGTGGTTCGAGACGGCCACCCTGTCCCACGAGGATCCCGACTTCGTCTCGCTCCATTCCTCGGTGGTCGACGCCTTGCGAGACCGGCGCACCTGGCTGGAGATGAAGGTGCTCCGCCAGTTCCAATCCGTAGTGGGCGTAGCGGTCAACGTGCAGCGCGACGTGAACCACCTCGTCTCCATCCGCACCCGCCAACTCGCCGTACGGGCCGCCCAAATCGGGGACGACCACGCCCTGCAACTCCTCTTGCGCTTCATGAACACCTACATGCGGGCGATCATCAACGCGCGGGACGTGCGGGCGGCGTACAACCTGCTCAACGAGGTGCGGACCCTCGGGGAGGAGATGCTCCACGCCAACCGGGAGGATCGGGTCCTGGAGATCGCCGCGTACATGAAGTTCTATGGCCAACTGGCCTTCGCGGCGAACCTCCCCTTCCTCCAGGAGACCGCCGCCTACGACCTGGGGGCGCTGCTCGAAATCGCGGGCGCACACAAGTCCGGATGCCACGACGCAGTGCTCTCCATCTTCCTGGAGATCGACCGGGAGCCAGAAGAGGGCGCCGCCCAGGAGGCCTCGCTCCGAGGGGTGCGCAAGGCCCAGGCCAAGCTGGCGGCCTACTACCTGTCCCAAGGCGACGCCGAACATGCCCGCCGTATCTTCGAGGACATGCGCCGCGACCCCATCGAGCGGCTTCGGTCCATCTACGATGAGCTCTCCCAGATCGAGGAGCCGGAGTACTGGGAGGTCTCGGATCGTGGCATCAACTTCGACTGGCTGCCCCAGGATCAACGCGCACACCTCGACACCTTCTTCGGTTGGTTCCGGGGGCCCGCGGCCTGAATCCGCGGGATGTCTGCATGCCGGACAAAGGCTGGACAAGGTGCCATCGCGTCCGGATGCGGTACGCTGATCTTCCGCCCGGGAGCCAGGCATTGCCCAAGCGGCCACCCATCCAGCACGAATCGGTGCCGGCCGAACTGGATGCGCTTCGGCGCGAGGTGGCCCGGCTCGAGGCCCAGGCGGTCACCAGCGAAGAAGTCCGACTCCAGTTGGAGGCAACCCAGCGCCGCTACACCCGGGTCTTCGAGGAGATGCTCGATGGCTTCGCCCTCCACGAGATCCTCTGCGACCTTGAAGGCCACCCGGTGGACTACCGGTTCCTGGACGTCAACCCCGCCTTCGAGCGACAGACCGGACTGAAGGCCTCCGAGGTGGTCGGACGACGGGTGCGTGAGGTTCTCCCCGATCTGGAGCCCCAGTGGATCGAGACCTACGGTCGGGTCGCCCTCACCGGCGAGGCCGAGCATTTCTCGGAGTACTCCCAGGAGTTGGACCAATATTTCGAGGTCACCGCCTACCAGCCCGAGGCTCACCAGTTCGCCTGCATCTTCCACGACGTTACCGCCCGGGTGAAGGCCGAAGAGGAACGCCGCGCCCTCGAGTTGCGCTTCCTCCAAACGCAGAAACTGGAGAGTCTGGGCGTGCTGGCCGGCGGCATCGCCCACGATTTCAACAACCTCCTCATGGGCGTCCTGGGCAATACGAGCCTGGCGCTGAAGGACATGCCCATCGATGCCCCCGCGCGTGAAACCGTCCAGTCCATCGAGATCGCCGCGCGTCACGCCGCCAAGCTTGTCCAGCAACTGTTGGCGTACTCCGGCCAGGGCCAGACCCTGGTCGAGCGCATCGACCTGAACGCCTTGGTGGAGGAGATGGCGCACCTGCTCGGCATATCCACCTCCAAGCGCGCCGCCATCCACTTCGACTGCCCTCCGAACCTCCCCGCCATCGAAGTCGACGCAACCCAGGTGAGACAGGTGGTCATGAACCTGATCACCAACGCTTCCGAGGCCATCGGTGACGACAGTGGGACCATCACCGTCCGCACCGGGGCCAAGGAATGCGATCGCGAGTACCTCGAGCGGACCGCGATCAGCAGGGATCTGCCCGAGGGCGTCTACGTCTTCCTGGAGGTCAGCGACGATGGGGTGGGCATGGACGAGGAGACCCAGGCCCGGATCTTCGACCCGTTCTTCACCACCAAGTTCACGGGTCGGGGGCTGGGACTCGCCGCGGTCCAGGGCATCATCCGCGCCCACCGGGGCGTCGTCCTGGTCTACTCGGAGCCGGGACGGGGCACGACATTCAAGATCCTGCTCCCCGCCGCAGAGGGCCTCCGTCGTACGCCCAGGCCCGAAGAGACCACTCTCCCCGCCGCAAGGGGTTGGGTCCTGCTCGTGGACGACGAGGAGAGCGTGCGGCAGGTGGCCACGACGATGCTCGAGGTCATGGGCCTGAACGTGGTACCAGCCCGCGACGGGCGTGAGGCACTGGACCTGTTCCGAGCGAGTCCGGACCAGTTCTCACTGGTGCTGCTCGACCTGACGATGCCGCACATGCACGGCGACGAGGTCTACCAGCAGATGAGGCAACTCCGGCCCAAGGTGCCGGTGCTGATGTGCAGCGGCTACAACGCGCAGGAGATCAGGGACCGGTTCGCCGAGAAGGGCGTCGACGGCTTCGTCCAGAAGCCCTACACCTTCGCGGAGTTGGCCACACAGGTGGAGGCCTTGCTCGATCGAGACTAGATCTCCACGCCCTCGGGCAGGCTCCCAAACTTGCCCCGGTACGCGGCGATGACCACAGACGCTGCGGCGTCCACGGACAGGGTCGAGGTGTTGATGGCCAGGTCGTAGTCGCTGGGGTCGGTGACGTCCCGGTTGAAGTGCTGGCGAATGAACTTCTGGCGGTCGCGCTCCATGGAGACCACCTTGCGCTCCGCCTCGCGGTGACTGAGGCCTTGCCGCTTCGCGTAGGCCTCGATGCGCGGATCCACGGGACCCACCGCCCGGACTCGCAGTGCCCTGTCCTCCTCGAGGATGTACTGCGCGCCCCGCCCGACGATGACCCCCGCGCCGTGCTTGTCGACAGCCCCAACGATCCGCACCACCTGCCGCACGTACTCCGCCATGGTGGTCATCTCGCCCATGAGCATCGAAGCGAGCACCTCCTCGATGGAGTTGCGGGACCGCTCGTCGAGGGAATCGAGCAACGCCTCCCGGGCTCCGGTCTCCTTGGCGATCGCGGTGACGATCTCCCGGTCCCAGAACGAGAAACCCATGCGTTCCGCGACCTTCGTCCCCACGGCCGCGCCGAGCGCGCCGAACTGCCGAGAGATCGCGATCAGCGGCCAGGGCCCCTGCATCCCCACCCGCGACCCTTGCTTGTCGGTCGTCCACCGCCCAACCTGCTCTTCGACGAGTGCTCGCACTCCCCGCGATGACAATAGGCCCGACATCCTTCTCCCTCCTGACCCGATTGTACCAGGGAGACTCCGTTTCGCGCCCGCGCCGTTCCTCGCGTCGTGGTGGGGCCTACTCCTCCTCCGGCTCCCGCGTGACCTCGAACACCAACCGGATCTCGGAGATGCAGTTGTCCTCGTACTTTGAGCCCTCGTACGCCTCCTTGATGTTGAGTGAGAAGAACTCGGTGAGGACTCGCCCGTCTTCGTCCTGCCACTCCGTTGGTGGTGTCCACATGGCGGGCGCGGAGCGCACCCGCTCGAACCACTCGTCGCGCTTGGTGATGGGCTCGCCCGTGAGGTTGTCCTGCCCGCGGATCGTGGGGTCGTCGAACACCACGTCCGCGTTTCTCGGGCCGCTGATGAGGACCTGGCCAAGGGAGATCCGGGCGTTGCTCTCGAGTGTCGCGCGGTCCTTGAAATAGCCGCCCAGCACGTACATCCCCGCGAGGTGCACGGGCTGGTTGAAGGTCACCTCGATCCCGATGCCTTCGCCCAGATCGTCCTCGTCCTCGCACCACGCCGTGGTGGGGTCGCCGTCAAAGGCCCGCTTGGGGCCGTACACGGCGTAGTTGCCTTGAAGCGTACTGCCCGCATGGAAGTCCGCACCGACATCGGCCAGGCTCGCGGTGCACTTCGGGCAGGCGATGTCCGAGCCCAAAATGCCGTAGGACGCTTGGAATGGAGGGATTTCGCGAATGGGTCGGCCCTCGGTGTCGGTCTGTTCGACCGCGGTGTCGAGAGACCCCACTGCGTCGTAGCGGACGACCGGAATGGCTTCCTCTTCACTCACGCCATCGCCACCGCCACCGCCACATCCGAGGATGACGAGCACGCTGACACCCAGGCTCCATGCTGTGTTTCGCAAGGCGCACCCTCCGAAGATGGGGCGAGTCTACCCGAGGAGAGCGCTCCGTGCCCGTCTCTCACCCATTGCACGTTGAAAGTGAGAATCGCACCGGATTACCCGAAGTTCATCGAGAGCGTCGGACCCATGGAATCCCTCCGAGCGATCGTCGAAATCCTGGCCGCCGCCGGCTTAAGAGGCACCGGCGCCTACGCTGGCACCCGCCTTCTCCGCAGCATCGCCAGGGTGAGGAGCCACGGCCACGAGGCCGCACCGCTGATCGGCGTGCAGCCGCAGGGACCCGGGCTGACGGTGAGGGATTCGGGAGCCGTGTCGTCCCCGACAGCGCCGGAATCGTCCTCGGCCTCGCCGGTGTCGTCGCCCGGATCTCCGGGGTCGTCCGCGAGGACCCACTCGATCCCGCCCAGGGCGTC
>JAFDJI010000239.1 GCA_019307545.1 Deltaproteobacteria bacterium
CGCACCTCGGAGATCCGCGAGCAGGTCGAGGAGCTGAGCTTCGAGGGCGAGCGCGCCCAGCGCCAGGGCGAGTTCGACCTGGCCTCAGAGATCATCTACGGCAAGCTCCCGAACCTCCGGGCGGAGCTGGAAGAGCGGACCATCGCGCTCGCCGAGCTGCAGAAGGACGACGCCATGCTCTCGGAGCAGGTCACCGAGGACGACGTGGCCAAGGTGGTCGCCCGCTGGACCGGCATCCCGGTGAGCAAGCTGAGGGAGTCCGAGCAGCAGAAGCTGCTCCAGATGGAGGAGCGGATCCATGAGCGGCTCATCGGCCAAAACGACGCGGTGACCATGGTGTCCGAGGCGGTGCGCCGCGCCCGTGCCGGCCTGCAGGACCCCAACCGTCCGATCGGCTCCTTCCTGTTCCTCGGACCCACCGGGGTGGGCAAGACGGAGCTCGGAAAGGCCCTCGCGGAGTTCCTGTTCGACGATGAGGAGGCGGTCGTACGGGTGGACATGTCCGAATACATGGAGAAGCACTCCGTGGCCCGCCTCATCGGCTCGCCTCCGGGGTACGTCGGGTACGACGAGGGTGGACAGCTCACCGAGGCGGTTCGCCGGCGTCCCTACGCGGTGGTGCTCCTCGACGAGATCGAAAAGGCGCACCAGGACGTGTTCAACGTCCTCCTCCAGGTGCTCGACGACGGGCGTCTCACCGACTCCAAAGGCCGGGTCGTCGACTTCAAGAACACGGTCGTCATCATGACCAGCAACATCGGCTCACCCAGGATCCTCGCCGCGGCCGGAAACCGCGAGAAGGCGGTGCAGGCCGTGGAGGAAGAGCTGATCCGTGCGTTCCGCCCCGAGTTCCTCAACCGCATCGACAACCGGGTGGTGTTCGACGCCCTCACCCGCGAGGACATGGACAAGATCCTCACCATCCAGCTCAGGAAAGTGCAAGAGCTGCTCGACGCGCGGGACCTCACCGTGGATGTCACCCCCGAGGCGCGCAAGGTCATCGGCGATGCCGGCTACGACCCGGCCTACGGTGCCCGGCCGCTGAAGCGGTCGATCACCACCATGCTCCTCAACCCGATGTCCACCGCCATCGTGGGGGGGGACTACGGGATGGGCGACACCATCAGGGTCGACCTGGAGGAGATCGACGGGAAGAAACACCTCTCCTTCGAGCACATCCCCGCCAAGCCCGAAGAGGTGGAGCCCCCTCCGGAGCAGATCGTAGACGCGCAGCCCATCGCCAAGTAGCGCCCCTGGGGCGGATCACCCGGCGGTTGGTCTCGCTACCTCCCCTCGAACCGCGCCTTCCGCTTCTCCAAGAAGGCCTGCACCCCCTCCAGGAAGTCCCGCGACCCGAGGAGATCCCGCTGGCCGGCGGCCTCCATCTCCAGGCCCTCGTGCAGGTCTCCGGGTTGGCGTTTGAGGGCTTCCTTGACCCGGGCAAAGGCGAGGGGGGGCCCCTCCGCGAGATGGGCGGCGTAGCGCTGCACCGCCTCCAGGAAACCCTCCCTGGGCAGCACCTGGTTCACCAGGCCGATACGCTCCGCCTCCTCCGCCCCGACCATCCGGCCCGAGTACATCAACTCGTAGGCTTTGCCGAGCCCGACCAGGCGTGGGAGGAACCAGGTGCCTCCGCCGTCCGGCATCAGCCCGATACGGATGAAGCGCGTCCCGATGAGCGCGGTCTCACAGGCCAGGCGAAGGTCGCACCCAAAGGCGAGGTCGGCCCCGAACCCGGCCGCCGGACCGTCGATGGCGGCGATGGTGGGCTTCATCACCGCGTCGAGGGCACGCGCGAGGCTCTGGAACCGCGCCAACCCGTCGAGGACATCCCAGTCCGGGGTCCGTGATGCCACCTTGAGGTCAATGCCGGAGCAGAACGCCCCATGCGCGCCGGCGAGCACCAGCACCCGCACCGCTGGATCCTCGGCGGCACCCTGCAGCAGACCGTTGAGGAAGTCCACGGCGTCCAGGGTCAGCGCGTTGCGCGACTCGGGCCGATCCAACACCAGCCAACGCACCTGATCACGAGTCTCTACGCGGATCTGTTCCTCCAACGGACGCTCGGACATCGTTGCCTCCTCAGGTGGCCAGGATGCGGTCGCGGTACGAGGCTCGGGCGTCCTCGTCCACATCCCTGAAGACCCGGTGTAGCCGGAACAGCCGCGCGAGGGGCTCGTGGATCACGCGCGGCAGCAAGGTGGGAATCGTCACCGCCAGCCGGATCACCCGGGGGACGTACACGTCGACCTTTCCGGTCTGAACCGCCCTGACCACCGCGTCGGCCACCTCAGAAGGGCAGGTGACCGGGGGAAACGGCAGCCGCCCGGTGCCCACGGTGAGCTCGGTGTCGACGAAGGCGGGCAGCACGTACGAGAACCCGATCCCGCTATCGGCCATTTCAGCCCGTACCGACTCGGTGAGACCGACGACCGCGTGTTTCGAGGCGGCGTACACCGCGATGAACGGGACGCCCGTCTTCCCGGCCACCGACGCGATGTTGACCACGTGCCCGCGGTGCCGCCGTTCCATGCGAGGCAGGGCTGCGCGCATCCCATTGATCACCCCGAAGAGGTTCACCTCCAGCATGCGTCGGTCCAACACCGCGGACAGCTGCAGGAACGGGCCCACCGGCATGATCCCGGCATTGTTCACCAAGACGTCCACCGGGCCAAGCTCGTGCTCCACCCGGGCGAAGACGCTCTCGAAGGCCTCCGCGTCGGCGACGTCCAGTTCGTAGGCCTGGAGCCGGCCGCCCTTGACGCCCAGATCCCGCGCGGTGTGGTGGAGCAGGTCGGCGTCCACGTCGCACAACGCCACCAGCGCGCCCTGGTCCAGGAAGGCTGCAGCAATGGCGCGGCCGATGCCGCGTGCCGCACCGGTCACCAGGGTCACCCGCCCGGCGACGTGCTGGAAGGCCATGGGTCCTCCTCGGTAGTCGGGCAATGTTACCGATTGCTGGCGTAAGCGCCCATCCGGGCGTGGGGAGGGCCGGTGGAACGCTACGATCGGGTGCCGTACCGTGGGGGGGCCATCCACGATACCCCCCCCAACCAGATCGCCGCGATCGCCTGGCTACACAGCCTGAGTGCCCCACCGCCCCGACGATGCCGGGTGTTGGAGCTGGGATGTGGGCGGGGGTCGAACCTGCTGCCCATGGCCTGGTCCCTCCCAGAGGCCCGTTTCGTCGGAATCGACACCGCCGCCACCCAGGTCGACGAAGCCAGGGATCGCGCGGCGGAAGTCGGACTGGACAACGTGGCATTCCAGGTGGCCGACATCCTGGACTTCGAGGCCGCCGAACGCTCCTTCGACTACATCATCGCCCACGGGGTCTTGTCGTGGGTGCCCCGGGAGGTGCAGGACGCTCTGCTGCGGATCTGCGGGCGGTGCCTCTCTGACGACGGCGTCGCCTACGTCAGCTACAACACCCTCCCTGGCTGGCACTTTCGCGGCGGGATGCGAGACCTGCTCCGCTTCCATACCGAGGCGCGAGACAACCCGGAGGCGCAGGTCCGCGAGGCGCGCTCCCTGCTCGACCTCTACGCCGAGCTCTCGGGTGACGACCCCTACGGGCGCCTCGTCCAGCGCGAGGCAGAGCTCGTGCGAGGACTCCCGGCCTGGTACCTGTTCCACGACCAACTCGCGGACCTGAACCACCCCCTCTACATCCGCGAGTTCGTACGCTGGGCCGAGGAGGCCGGGCTTCGGTACCTGACGGACGCGGAGCGCGAGTTCAAGCGCGCACGACCCGAGGTCCGGGAGCGACTGCGCACCCTCTCCGAGGACCGGGTGCGGATGATGCAGTACGAGGACTTCCTGTTGAACCGGTCCTTCCGGTGCTCCCTGTTGGTCCGCGCACCCCGAACGCCCGCTCCCGAGCCGCAGCACGAACGAATCCGGGACCTACGGGTCTCGGGTCTGACCCGCCCCGAGGACGGCCCCCTGGCGGACCTCTCCTCGACCGCGATGGTGGGCTACACGACCCCCGAGAAGAAGCGCTTCCAGGCAGGCGCTCCCGTAGTGAAAGCCGCTCTGCAGGTGCTCTTCGAGCTGTGGCCCGGGTCGACGCCCTTCGAATCCCTATACCTCGAGGCACGCCGACGACTCGGTCGAACCGACGAGGGCGACGACGAGGAGCGCAACCTCCTCACCAATAGCGTGTTCGAGGGATTCCGCGCCGCGTTCTTCCAACTCACGGTGCAACCCGAGCGCTACGCGACCGAAACCAGCGAGCGTCCGGTGGCGATCCCCCTGGCGCGGCTACAGGCGGCCAGCGCCGAACCCCGGATCACCAACGCAATGCACTCCGAGATCAAGCTCGGTGCCCTCTCGCGGCGCCTGCTCATGCACCTGGACGGGCGGGACCGCGCCGCACTGCTGGACGCCCTGATCCGAGACCACGGCTCTGGAGGCCTGATCATCCGCACTCAGGATGGGGAGCCCGTGGTGGCTCCAGAGGTGGCGCAGGCGCTACTGGAGGAGGCCCTGGACCAACACCTGGAGATCCTGACCCGGTTCGCCATGCTGGCCTCCTGATCGGGGCGAGCCACTCAGCCTCCGAGGTCTACTGTCCACGCGTCGGGCACGGCCTCCTCCATCACGACCCCCACCAGGTTGAACCAGGCTGCGCATCGGTCCAGGATCCAGGCGTCACTGGTGACCACGATTCCCTCGGCGGTCGCGAGGCGTGGATCGGGGCTGGCGATGATCTCCACTTCCCAGGTCCATCCCGCTTGCTCCGCGGCTTCCCGGAGCATCCCAGCCAGGCGGCCACTGTTGGACACCGGCTGGTCCAGGACCCAGCGCACGAAGACACTCCCCGCCTGTGCCAGACAGCGCCCGACGAGGTCGACTCCGCGCGGTGTCTGGGACACGGCCCGCCAGGTCCCGTGCACCCCCGCCAGGTCCCGACAGGCCCGATCCCGCCCCACCAGCACCAACCCCCCGCAGAGGGCGCGCTCCAGGGTGATCAGGGTGTTGAAACCGTCCACGTGTACGGTCGCGCCGGCCAACGCCGCCACATCCTGTCGCCGCACGGTCCGCGAGGCGAGCGCTTCGTCCGAACAGGCACACCGGGCCACCGCACCCCGCTGGCGGCGGGTGAGTTGGAGCCGGTCCCCTACCAGCTTGAGGGAAGCGACATCGCTGTAGCCACGACCGCGCAACCAGGAGAGGTCTGCGACCGCCTCACGGAGGGTGGGCAACGCCTTCTCCGCGAAGTGGCGGGCGTCGGCCGGGTGGGCGCCGCGATTTCGATGGTCGGACATGGCACGCGGAGCCTAACCCCGGTGGGTTATGGGCAGCCCCCTCCCGGGGAACGCGCGATGTCCGACGAAGACGATCTCCCTATCCCCATTCGCCCACGCGCCGGTTGCTTCTTCATCGCAGGCGCAGTGGCATTCCTCGCCGCACTGGTGGGCGTCTACGCGCTGGTGGTCGTGCTCGGGGCTCGGGGGCGTGCCCCAACAGGCGACGTGGCGCGGATGGCCTTTGCGGGATGCGACGAGGCCGAGGCCCTGGTGCGTCAGCGCGTGGAGGAGATGGGCCTCGGGGATCCCCTCTGGGAAGACACGCCCGAGGGGTTCGCCGTCACCGCGCGTCTCCCCGACGACCCCGCCGCCTCACGCATCCCCCACACCCTCGCCAAGCGGGGCGTCTTCGAGGTCAGGGCCGGCGACGCGGCCGACGGCGCGTTGATCACCGGGCCCGGGGACGTCGAGAACGCCGTGCTGCGTCTGGACCTGAGCGCCGCCCCCACCACCGCGGTCCAGCTTGGCCCCAAACCCACCCGTACCCTGGCGAAGCACATGCGCCAGAACGCCCACGGGACGGTATCGTTCTGGGTGGATGGAGAGCCTGCGGGCTCCCGGAAGAACGACCCCCCAGAGAAGGAGGGTCGCCTGGTGCTGCGGGTGGACACGGACGACACCGTCGAGCGCATCCGGGTCAGCGCCGCCCGCGCGGTCACCATCAACACGGGACCGCTCCCCTGTCCGCTCACGGTGCGGGTCGAGGTGGTGTCCCCCGCGGACTGACCCGTGCCTACCGCTCGTTCTGGCTTGCGACGAAGTCGTCGATGAGTTCGGCCGAATCATGCATCTGCTTGATGGCTTGATTGACCGCGAACCCCTCTGGCACGTCCATGCCGATGATCTCGGCGTCGACCCAAAACGCCTCCATACGGCGTGAGCCGTCGCCATCGACGTACACCATCGCGAAGGAGTACTGCTGGTACACCCGCATCAGGTTGCTGGAGAACT
>JAFDJI010000932.1 GCA_019307545.1 Deltaproteobacteria bacterium
ACGAGACCTACACCTGCACGGACTCCCGGCGGGTGACTGTGGAGTGGCCATGACACGGTGGATCGGGCCGGCGTTCCTACTGATGGTCGGCGGTTGCGACGGATCGGACCTGGACGACACCGGGGACACCGGGCCTTACGTGTGCGAGCCCTCCGGGGAACCCGGTTCGTGGACCCTGATGGCAGACGGCGTCGGAAGCGGCGTGCTCATCTCGGCCTGGAGCGACGGGGGCACCGTGCTCATGGTCGGCGGGGAGATGGGAGGCGGACCGGGCGTGATCGCTCGGTACCGCAACGGCGTCGTGTGCACCGAAGACGCGGTCACACCGAGGGCGCTGTGGTGGATCCACGGGGCCCAACCAGGGGAGTGGTACGCGGTCGGTGAAGTAGGCACGATCGTCCACTCCACCGACGGAACCCGGGTGCACGAGGACGTGGCGACCGAGGCCACCCTGTTCGGGGCCTATGACGACGGCACCGATGTCTGGGCGGTCGGCGGCAACATCGTGTCCGGCAAGGGCGAGGTGTGGCGCAGGCATGACGGGACCTGGTCGTTGTTCGCGGGTGACCTGCCGGGGGTGCTGTTCAAGGTATGGAATGGCTTCATCGTCGGAGACCACGTCTCGTACGTCATCGACGGTGACGACCTGGTGTTTCACGACCCGGGCGAGCGGCTGACCACCGTGCGTGGGCGCAGTGACACCGACGTGTACGCGGTGGGGGGGATCGGCTCCCCACGGGTGCTGCATTGGGACGGAGTGGACTGGACCCGGTTCGACGAGAGCGGCCTGACCCAGCCGCTCAGCGGGGTGTGGACCGCCCCGGACGAGCAGCTTTGGGTGGCGGGCAACTTCGGCGAGGCGGCCTTCCACGACGGCGCTGGGTGGCAGATGGCCATCCCTCCGGTGACGGTCGAGCACTTCCACGCGGTGTGGCGCCACTGCGACGAGACCCTGTTCGCCGGCGGCAACCTGTTCTCGGTGGGGAACAACTTTGGGACCATCGCCCGGTACGGGCCACCGATCGACGAAGTCACCGTAGAGCCATGTGAATGAGCGCTCCGAAGGTAGGCGGGTGGGCGCTGCTCGGCCTGTGTCTCCTCGTCACTGCGAGTGTCTTCGGTGCATTCGAGGTCCTGCGGTCCCGCGGACCCGCCGCCACCCGCCACCCAAACGTGGTCCTGGTGATGCCATGCACCACCCGTCGGGACCAGTTCTCCGTCTACGGAGGTCCCGCCGGGACCACGCCCTTCCTCGACGAGGTTGCCCGCAACGGGGTGCTCTTCGAGGACGCCCTCGCCGCCGCGCCGTGGACGATGGCGGGGGCGACCGCGATCCTGACCGGCCAGCACGCGGTGTCGGTCGGCTTGGTGGAGCCCGGGCCACAGATCAGCCTGCGGGTGCTGCCGAACGAGGTCACCACCCTCGCCGAGCACCTGCAGGACCGCGGCTACCAGACCTTCGGGGCCACGGCCAACCCCAACCTCGAGCCGGTCCATGGGTTCGACCAGGGCTTCGACTGGTACCAGGGCGACCTGGTGGGGCGCCTCGGATCCGTCACCAAGCGCCTGGCAGGGCGCACCGTGGTCGACGCGGTGCTGGAGCAACTCGAAAGCAGGGGTGACGAAGGAAGGCCCTTCTACCTCCAGCTCATGCTCATCGACACCCACGCGCCCCTGATGCCGGACCGACACGAAGTCAGACGGTGGAGGGAGCGAGGCGTGCCCGAGGGCGTCGCCCGCTATCGCAAGGCCCTGCACGACCTCGACGAGGTGCTCCGCCACCTCGACGAACGCCTCCGGGCGCTCGGACACGACGAGTCGAATACGCTTCTCGTGGTGGTCGGCGACCATGGGGAGGGGCTGCGTTGGCCCCCGCACCACGGCTCCTCCCACGGCCGCCTGCTGTACCCGAGCCAGATCGACGTCCCCTGGCTGATGCGCGGCCCGGGGGTCGCGGTGGGGCACCGGGTGAGCGGGTTGGCCTCACAGGTGGACGTGATGCCCACGGTGCTGGCCACCGCACGGATCCCGCTCCGGGACGGGGACCTCGCCGGGCGCGACTGGTCCACCCAGGTCCGTGGGAACGCGGACCGCACCACCCG
>JAFDJI010000933.1 GCA_019307545.1 Deltaproteobacteria bacterium
GAGATCCACACCGTCGAGGTGACCGGGGGGGAGCCGCTGGTCCAGCGAAACGCCCTCGTCCTGCTCCAGAAGCTGCTCGACCTGGGCCACGAGGTCCTGCTCGAGACGTCTGGCAGCCTGTCGATCGCCGATGTGCCGCGAGGCGTTCACATCATCATGGACCTCAAGCCACCGGATTCCGGTGAGGTCGCGGCCAACCTGTGGGAGAACATCGGGCTGCTCAAGGCCACGGACGAGGTCAAATTCGTGGTCGCCTCGAGAGGTGACTACGAGTGGTCTCGAGAGGTCACCCGCCAACACCGCCTGGCCGATCGGTGCACCGTGCTGTTCTCTCCCGCATGGGGGCTGGTGGACCCCGCGGACATGGCGGCATGGATTCTCGAGGACCTACTGCCCGTGCGCCTCAACCTCCAGCTTCACAAGGTGGTTTGGGGCGCGCAGGCGACGGGGGTCTAGGCTCCGCTCCAGGGTTCGGTTAATCCCTGGTCCCGTGCTGCCTTGGGAGATCCGATGCGCGTCCTGATCACCCTGCTGCTCGCAACCGCCGTTTCCCTGGGGAATCCCGCCTTGGCGGCCGATCCTGACCAGCCGCACCCCCACCAGGGGATCGTGACGGCCTACGATGGCGCCCCACCCATGCCCGAGCTCTCCGCCGAGGATTTGGAGAAGCTCGCGAAAGGCAAGCCGGTCAAGAAGCAGATCGAGATGGAGACCGGGGGGCGCGGAATCGCAATCCAGGACATCCACGCGACGCCGGAAGTGGTGTGGTCCCGCATCGTCCGGTACGACAAGTACACGGAGTGGGTGGACGGGGTGTTCGAGTGCGAGGAGTACGAGAACACGGGCGACAACATCAAGGTGCGCTTCAAGATCGGCGGCATGGGGGTGCGCGTCGAGTACTTCATCACCCATACCTATCTGCCCGCCGAGGGGTACATGACCTGGACCCTCGACTACACCCGGGAGAGCGATCTGGACGACTCCGTGGGCTTCTGGCGTGTGGTTCCCATCGAGGACAAGGCCGGCTGGACACGGGTGTACTACTCGGTCGACGTACGCCTGAAGGGATGGGTACCGAAGTTCATCGAGACGATGCTCGCGAAGAACGGCCTCACCAAGGCGACCGCGTGGGTGAAGCGCGAGAGCGAGCTTTCCGCGGGAACCGCTGAACCTTAGGAGGGACCATGCGAGTTGCTCTCGTGCTGGTCGCGGCCATGCTCCTCGCGGGCTGCGACAATTTCCACGCCGTCCAGCGAGCCGATACCATCGAGGCCTACGAGGGGTACCTGGAGAAGCACCCGAAGTCCCGCATGCACTTCCAGGCCGTGACCCGGCTGGAGGAGCTCTACCTGGACAGGGCCAAGGAGGAGGAGACCCTCGAGGGCTATGACGCCTACTTCGCCCGCTTCCCCGAGGGCGCCTACCAGGAGCGGGCGTTGAAGGAGCGGGAGGATCTCCTCTACACCTGGACCATCGACCAGAACACCGTCGAAGCCTGGGAGAAGTACCTGGCCCAGTATCCCAAGGCAGGGAAGAAGCGGAAGAAGAAGGCCAAGCGCGCGCTGAAGATGGCGGAATACCGCCCCCACCTCTCCCTGTCCGAGCCCCGGACCCAACGGGTGAACCTCGCCGAGAATCCCGAGGGACCCCTCGACGGCTGGAAGTACGAAGTGGACGTCACCAACCAGGGGGAAAGCACCCTGACCTACCTGGCGCTGACCATCCGCTGGCAGGAGCCGGGCCATGCTGCCGATCGCGAAGAGTGGCCGGTGGTGACCGCGCGGTGGCCGGTGCCGATGGAAGAGGAGAAGAAGGCCCCCATGAAGCCTGGCGAGACGCGAACCTGGGAATGGACGACCCGGAAGATTCCAGCCGACTACACCGGCGAGATCACCGTCCAGCCCACCGCGGTCGCCTACCTTGGGGAGGAGTAGGCTCGGCCTGCTGGCATGCACCTGGTTGGCGTCCTGCCAGCCGGGACACGCGCCGCAGGAACCCATCGGCTGCCCCGTCCCGCCCGAAGAAGGCGAGGTCTACGTGGGCCCCGTCCGGTGCAGCAGCCAACTGCTCGCCGCCGGGGAGGGCCGCACGACCGACT
>JAFDJI010000934.1 GCA_019307545.1 Deltaproteobacteria bacterium
ACGGTGGCAGTGCTGGCAGCGGGCGTTGCAGTTGTGGGTGAGCTCGAAGGAGACGCAGTACGGCCGTCCCTTCAGGTAGCTGGCAACCGCGTGTCGCCAGAGCGAGAACGGAACATCCATGGAGCCTCCCTCCCGTTGTCTCTTCGAGTCATGCCGTCCGGAATCTCCCGCGCCCCCGGCCCGCAGGAGCTCACGTATGAGTCAGCGTATGGGTCTCTCGTGCCCCGGTCAAGACCCTGCTGCAAAGGTCCTCCTGGCCGGGCCCCCGGTCAGGAGCACCCTCAGGAGCTACCGCTGAGACGCCGCCGTTGGAGGCGGCGGTTGACCATGTTGCGGTCGAACCCCTCCGGGTCGAAGTCTCCCCCCACCCAGGTCTTCATGGTCTCGTGGGCCTGGTGCCGGGGGTCCGCGAGTGCCTCCAGGAGCTCCTGGTAGCCCACGGCCCCGCCGCAATCCTCGGGAGGACACGCACGCGCGCCAGCGGTGCAGATGGGATAGGCGACCGCCGGGTCGGCGGGCTCGACCCGCTCCACCAGCAGCTCGTGCTCCCAGCCGTCACCGAAGTCGTAGAGGTACAGGCCACTCGTGCCCTGTGCGAAGTGCGGCGAGAGCCCCTGCTGGCGCTCGTCCAGAAGCCCCGGAGGCCCGTCGGGATCCGGAAGGCCACAGATCACCGCACCCACCCGGAACTCGTGGAGGTGGCAGTCCTGCCAGCCCATCGCTTCCTGGAGCACCTCGTGAAGCTGGGCAAACGACGCGTTGACGCTCAGCGCCACACGCCGCCAGACAGGCGGGTCGAACCCCCGCAGGACGACCTTGACCTGGAGGACCTCCGGACTCTCGCCGCGCGTGGACCGTTTCCCCATCTCAGCGGCTCGCGTGCGTGGATTATAGCCGCGCCAGGCCGGAGCGAGTGAACGGGCGCACCGCCCCCCGCATCGGTCGCGTTCACCCGGTGCCGGCGCACTGTCCCAAGGGCGGACCCTCGCGTCCCACGAGCGGGACGCGGGAAGCCGCCGCGTCACCGCAAGCCGCTAATCCCCAGGCACCTACGGGTTGGCCCGGCGATTGCACTGGCGCCACCCGGCGGCCGTCCCGGGCCGTGAGGTGTCGACCATGTTCGCATTACTTTACGATCTGCGGCAGGCCTTGCGCAGCCTGGCCAAGGCGCCGCTCTTCACGGTGGCGGCAACCCTCACGCTGGCGCTGGGCATCGGGCTCGACTCGGCCATGCTCACGGTCTTCGACCGCCTCCTGCTGAGGCCCCTCCCTTTCGGCGACCTGGAGACCCTGGTGGGCGTCTACGAGGCCGACACCCAGCTGGGGTGGACCCACAACGTCGTGTCGGCACCCAACTTCGTCGATCTCCAGCGTCAGGCCACCCAGTTCGAGGCCATGGCGGCCTACGGTTCCACCATCGCCAACCTCTCCGATGAGGGCGATGCCCTCCGGGTTCGAGCCGGTCGTGTCTCCCACTCGTTCTTTCCCATCCTGCGCGTCCGACCGCTCCTGGGTCGGAACTTCACCGCCGACGAGGACCGCAGTGGCGGGCCCAGGGCCGTGATCCTCGGCGACGAGTTCTGGAACAGCCACTTCGGTGGCGACCCGACCATCGTCGGGCGGACGATCCGCCTGGAGGGTGTTCCACACCAGGTCGTGGGCGTGCTCCCCCCCGGCTTCCACGTGGGAGGCCGGTTCCCGGGCCGGGTCTACCTGCCCATGTCCTTCACCGCCCAGGAGCTCGCCGATCGGGCGCGCCACGCCTACGGAGCGATCGGGCGCCTGAAGCCAGGCGTCACGGTGGCGGCCGCCGACGCGGAGCTGAAACGGATCGCCCTGGGGCTGGCAACGCTGTATCCCGAGACCAACGCCAATGGCTCGGCCACGGTCTCCCCGCTGCTGGACGATGTCACCCAGGGAAGCGTGCCTTACGCCACGCTGTTCATCTCCCTCGCCAGCTTCCTGCTGCTCATCGCCTGCGCCAACGTCTCCAACCTGATCCTGGCCCGGGGCGCGGCACGCCAGCTCGACCTGGCCGTCCGCACCGCCCTGGGCGCCAGCCGCGGCGCCCTGATCCGACGGATGGCCGCGGACTCCGGCCCTCATGCAGTACTGGTTCCCCCGTGTGCCGCAGCTGGCTCAGCTCCAGCTCGACACCCGGACTCTGGCCATCGGCCTCGCGGTGACCGTGGCCGCCGTGGCCATCGCCAGCTTCATCCCGATGTGGCGGCTGTCCCACGCCCCCCTCGCCAGCGTGATGCAGGAGGCATCGAGGGGGGCCCGTGGACGGCAGCAGCGGCGTTTTCAGGCGGGTCTGCTGGCCACCCAGGTCGGCCTCTCCGTCGTGCTTCTCACCGGCGCGGGGTTGATGGTGCGTACGCTCACGAACCTGCAGGAGG
>JAFDJI010000935.1 GCA_019307545.1 Deltaproteobacteria bacterium
GCCTGGCACGGAACCTGCTGCTCGTTCAATGAATCAGGCGGAACCTGCCACCCACATCGGGCATCCGTCTATGGCTGCTTCCAGGTGAGCCGCTCGTGCTCCTCGAGCAGCGCGTCCAGCACCGCCTCGGTCCGCAACTCGCCCACGTATCGTCGGCCGTTGATGAACAGGGTCGGGGTGGCGTTGACGCCGTAGTGGATGCCCTCGCGCTTCGAGGCAACGAGCCGTTCACGGGTCATTGGGTCGTTCATCGTCTGTTGGTAGGCGGCCATGTCCAGGCCAACCTCCGCGGCCCAGGGTTCCAGCTTCTGTACCGAAAAGGCGCCAAAGCGTTCGTAGGCGAGGTGCACGAAGGGCCAGAACTTGCCCTGGTCGTGGGCGGCCAGTGCGGCGAGGCCGGACTCCACCGAGCCGCGGTGGCCCTTGAGCGGGAACAGCTTGAAGTACCAGCGGACCTTGCCGTCGAGGTCACCACCGTTGACCTGCTTTTCGAGCTCGAGCGCCATGAGGCCGCAGAACGGGCAACGGGTGCACGCGTACATCACCAGCACCACCGGCGCTTCGGGCGCGCCCATGACCGGCACGCCCTCCAGGTCGATCGTTGCCGTCGGACCACTGGGCATCATCGAGCGGGCGCGGAGCTTCAGCGCTCGGTCGATCTCCTCGTCGGACCGACCGGACTCGACAAGCCGGCAGATCTGCCCCGCCAGCCTCTTCGAAAGCGGACAGGGATCGGGCGCGGCCAGACAGGCGGCGACGGTGTCTTCGCAGCAGTCGTATAGGTACTGCACCGCCGCGATTTGCTCGACGCGCTCCCTTGCCTCACCGGTCACATCCTCGCAGCAGACCACGTCATCGAGCGTCGCGGCCGCGGCGCTTGTCGTCAGGAGGATCCCCAGCAACAGGGCGGCGAGCCTAACCATCTTCACTCTCCTTCCCGATCAGCCGGTCGACGCCGATCGGGTCGTGATCGAACACCAGGATGTATAGACCCATGACCAGCCAGATGGCATCCCGCACCACCGTACGCCACGAGATCGGGTCGTCTCCGCCCTCAGAGGCGAAGCAGCCGCATCCCATCTCCAGCCCATGCCCCAGCGCGATGACCAGGGCGATGATGAACATGACCATCATCCCGGCGATCAGTGCGGCCGCGGCGCGGGTCCGGAAGCCCACCAGGATCATCACCGCGGCGAACAACTCCACCCACGGCAGGACGATGGCCTGCAGGTTGATCAGCTCCAGGGGGAGGACCTGGTACATGGCTATGTCGAGAGCGAACTGCGCCGGGTGGAGGATCTTGTGCGGGCAGGCCAGGAGGAAGACCATGCCGATGTAGAGGCGGACTGGCAGGGAGACCCACGGATGCCCCCGCCACTGGAAGAGCCGCCTCATGGCATCACCTCGTCCAGGTGCTTTCGCGCTGCCTTCCACCCGCCTTCCACGTAGTGCACGTTGCGCACCCCGCGGCCGGAGAGCTCGGCACCCATCTCGCGGCCCGAGTCGGGCGCCAGGCCGTCCCCGACCACCACGATGCGCTCCACCGGGCGGCTCACGAGGTCGGCCACGGTGGCGTCGTCGATGGGGTCGAGGAAGTCGTAGGGCACGTTGCGCGCGCCCGGGGTGGGCCATTGAGCGGCCTGCGTCGCGGGGCGGGCATCGATCACCAGGTCCTTGGTGCCGCCCCAACGGACCTCGTCTGCCCGCAGCGGGAGCACCTCGCCCCCCTCCACCGGACAGGGCACCAGGATGTGGTAGGCCTCCTTCGCGATGACCGGGATGCCCTCGCGCTGCACCGCGTTGGTTCCGACCCCCACCGCGAACGAGAGCGCGACCACGAGGCTCGCGTCCCGGATGATCGCAAGTCCACCCATGCCGTTCCCCTATTCCGAGACGAAGCGTACGGCCGAGCCGACTGCGCCCATGCACCAGTCGGTCACCTCATAGTCCACGGTGGTCACGTTCACCGCGCGGTCGAGCCAGTCCGGGAGGTAGTAGGAAGCGAGGCCCTCGGCATCGGCTGGCAGGCACTGGAGCATCCACGGGTCCCAGTCCTCGGGGTCACACGTCTGGGCATCGGTCAACACCTCCGGG
>JAFDJI010000240.1 GCA_019307545.1 Deltaproteobacteria bacterium
TACCTGGACGCGGCGCGGCGTCATGGGATCGAACCCTGGCAGGTGCGCGCCGTGGGCACCTCGGGGTGCCGCCGGGCCATGAACGCGGAGACCTGGGTGAACCGGATCCAGCGCACGATGGGGCTGAAGATCCGGATCATTACCGGGGAGGAGGAGGCCCGCCTAACCTGGCTCGGGGCGGTCCGAGACCTCGACCTGCCCGACGGGCCGCGGATCGCGGTCGACCTGGGTGGGGGGTCCACGGAGTTGGTCCTGGGGGATCGCAGGATCGTGAGCCGCCACGTCTCACTGGAGATCGGGTCGGTTCGCCTCACCGAGGAGTTCCTGGGCACGGACACCATGGACCCGGCCGCCGTGGTCCGCCTGCGCAAGTGGGTGGAGGTCCAGGTGGGCCGCTTCAACTTCGAGCCGCACCCCCGCACCGTGATCGGAGTCGCCGGGACCGTCACCACCCTGGCGGCCATGGTGCTGGGGCTGCAGACCTACGACGCAGAGCAGGTGCACGGATCCCAGCTGACCCGGGCCAACCTGCGGAGGCTGATCGATCAGTTGCTTCCGGCTGGTCCAGAGGAGCGGAGAAGGATGGTACCGACGGCTCCCGAGCGCGCCGATTTCCTGCTGGCGGGGTCGATTGTCCTGGACCAGGTGCTGGAGGGAAGTCGGCGGCAAGCGATGACGGTGAGTGATCGCGGTCTGCGGTACGGGTTGCTGGCGCTGTAGGGGGCGGTCTGCCGACTGTTCGGGTTGTGTCGAACCGCGGTTTGGCAACGCCGAATCACGGTGGCGAATGCGATGTCGAGCGGGGCGACGCAGGTACTTGACCCGTGAGACGTTCTCGGTGCAGTGGGGCGCCGACATTTCGCGGAATGTCGTATCGGTTCCAGAGCGAGCTGAGTAGACTGGGATCGGCATGCATGTGGGCGCTAAGGCACGTCCCACAACTCCATGAGCCGCACCCTCTTCACTCCTCGGGGAGGCGAGATGCCAGGGCAGTTGCACAAGAACCCGAGCAGGGCCGCTGGCGGTTCCCCGGAGCAGGCAGGCCCGGGGCCTGCGAGACCGAGCTCCACGAACGCGTCCTCCGAGGCGGCGGACTGGGGCAACGCCTCCGCCGAAGAGGCACTGGGCGAGCACTCCGAGGGGGAGGGACCCATTCTGGGCGAGACCCTGGACGCTGCCTCCGAACAGGGTGAAGCGGCCGCTTCTGGCTCTCGAGGGTCCGGTGCGGCGGGGGGGGCCGCCGGCGATCCGGCCAACCCCCTCTCCGTCGGGGGGATGAAGCTGGGAGGTACTCGCGAGGAGATCGCCGAGTATGGAGTCAGCGGAACGCCCGGGCGTCTCCCCTACCTGAGTGCGCTCGAGGCGGCCTTCGGCACCAGCTTCGGCGGCGTCCGCGTCTACACCGACGAGCGTGCCCAGGCGGCCACCCGCGAGCTGGGAGCCGAGGGCTACACCTATGGCTCCAGCATTGCGCTGTCCGAGCCGAACCCGGCCATCGAGATCGTAGCCCACGAGCTTGCGCACGCGATCCAGCAGGGAGCGGCCGGACAGGCCACGGGGGCAGGCGGTGACCTGGAGGGAGAGGCCGAGGCGGCCGCGGACCAGGTGGGAGGGCGGCAGCCCGTGACCGTGCCCTTCTCTCCCACGGGTGGTCCGCAGCTCCAGGAGTTGGGGTTCAGCATCGACGTCGGGTCCGTGGTCAGCGCCGTGACCGACACCGTCGGGGACGTCGTCGACTCTGTGCAGGACCTGACCCAGAACCTCCTCGACTCCCTCGAGCTCGTCACCCTCGAGAACATCGGCCTGGTCCTGGACAAGCTCAACCTAGGCGATCTCCTCGGCGTGATAGCCAACTGGTCGGTCGACGACCTGGCGGACTTCATCATCCAGTACTGGGACTCCTCGGTCGTCCCCATGCTCGTCCGCACCGCGCCAATCGATACCCTCGCCGAGGTCATGCAGAGGCTGTGGGAGGGAACCACCTCCGCGGCCCAGGACGGGATGGACGCCGCTGCCACAGCGGCGCTCAGCGTCAAGCACTTCGTGGAGATGCTGGTCAGGGCGGACATCTACGTCCAGGTGTTCGAGGCCCTGGCGAGCATCGATGTGGGCCAGACCCTCCAGACCGCGCGTGAGTGGCTGGCCGACGAGCTCCTTGCCAACGTCCTGAACGCCGCCCGCGAGCTCGCCAACATGCTCTTCGAGATGCTCTGGCCGGCCAACATGGGGGCGCGAGCCAAGGTGACGGCGAAGCTCGGTGTCGAGGTGGGGCCCATCTACTGCATCATCGTCGCTGGCGGCGGGGACGGCGCCATGCTGGTCTCCATCCAGCACGTGCCCGGCCCGGGGGGTCCGGGGATCAAGGTCGCCGCCAAGCAGGAGACCGGCTGGGAGGGGGGTCTCGGAGTGGGGCACCCCATGGCGAACGCCAAAGGCATCGGCGGGATGGACGACTGCTACGCTCTCGGCGGCACCCTGTGGACGGAGGATCTGGACAACGAGTTCTGGGACGAGGGGCTCCTGGGTGCGCTGCGCGACGGCGACTTCCAGGATGTCTTGACGTCGATCCTGTTCGGCGCCGGGGACGTCACCGCGGCCATCCAGTGGTCCGCGAGCCAGACGTCCACCCTGGCCCTGGGAGGCGAGGCCGAGCTGGGAAGCAGCGATATCGGCGCCTGGATCAAGCTCCTGGCCACCCAGGGCTTCAACGTCGGGTTGGTCAGCCCCACCGACAGCAACGAGGGGAGGCTCACCGGCAAGGCGAGGATCGGCAGGTCGTTCTCCTTCGGGGCCTCGCTCAGCATCATGGGGGACGACGAGGGGAACTCCGCAGGCGAGTCCATGAACGCCCTGGTCGCCATGCTCATGAACCTGCAGGCCTCGGCGGAGCTCGACGAGGAGCTGGGCATCGAGCTGGGCTTCGGGATTCCGACCTACGAGGATCTGGGCCAGGGGGAGCTCCCCACCCTCGCCTACCTGGACGTCTACCAGGAGGTGGGTGGAAAGGCGACCGTGTGCACGGAGACGATCGGGGCCAGGGTGGGGCAGGCCCTCCGGTTCACACCCGAGTCGATCCAGGACACCTGGGAGGACTTCGACGTCGACGACATCGAACCCAGGGAGATCATCGAGCGGATGCCCTTCGCGTCCATCCGCTTCATGGCGAGCGCGTTCTTCGAGTCGAGCGTGATCGGCGTTCTCATCGGCCTCATCGCGGATCCGACGGCGCTCTCGGTGGCCGCCGGCAGCCCGACGGTGTCCGGCAGTGTCAAGCTCCAGCTCAACATCACAAAGGAGCTCATCCTCGACCTGCTCGAGGACCTGTGGGAGGGAGCCGGCGATGTCGTGGAGGCCATCAAGGCCTTCGACGGCCCGGCCCTGGTCCAGGCGCTCATGGACATCCTCGGCGACATCGGCGACTTCCTCTACGACTCCATCGAGTACGTGGATCTCATGCTCGACGCCAGCGACGGGGTCGGAGGCGACCAGGACGTGGGCTACGTGACCGCGGGGGCCTCGGCCGAGGCCGGCTTGTTCTTCCAGCACAAATACATGGGCGGCGACGAGCTGAGTGAGGTCTTCGACGACGTCGCGGACCTCTCCGATTTCGTCGGCGAGGTGCTGTTGCTCGGCGGTTGAGCCTGTCGCGTGGTCGACCGGAGTCCGGCTCCAAGGTGATGAGAGCGTCGATCCGCAAGTGGTGGGAGTGAAGCCGACGCACTCACGGCGTCTTCGGTTGTCGCGATCGGCTTCGTGTGAAGGGTTAGCCCAGTTCCGGTGTCCAACGAGTTGGTCGCTTGTCACTCGTCGCAGGTCGGAGTAAACACGTGGACGCGCTGCGCGGGCGTAGCTCAGTCGGTAGAGCACGAGCTTCCCAAGCTCGTGGTCGCGGGTTCGAGTCCCGTCGCCCGCTCCACCTTGCGAGGCCCGGCTCCCCTGGGGGTCGGGCCTCAGTTCTACCCGGGACCCACGTACCCGGCGTAGGATCACCCCGATGAGCGAACCCGCCCCGACACCGCGCCGAAAACGGCCGCTGGGACGGTTGTTGCGTTGGCTCGGCGTCCTCCTGATCCTCGTCCTGATCTCCTCGGTGGTCACCGCGGTGATCTGGGTGAAGAGCGACGACTTCCAGGCCCGCACGGTCCCGGTGGTGGAGCGGCTCGTCGAGGGCCAGACCGGCGAAGCCTTCACCCTGAAGCGGATCGACCTCCAGTTCTGGCCGCCCGCAGTGGAGCTGGAGAAGCCCCGTCTGTGGCACATCGAGACCCAGGAGGTCATCGTCTCCGCCCACCGGGTCCGGGCACCCCTGGTGCTGAGGGCCGGAGGCCCGCGCCTCGGAAAGCTCACCATCGACGCGCTCCTGGTGGAACTCCACCTGGAGGAAGGCGGTCTGCGGGAGTTCCGCCAGCTGAGTTCCGGGGGGGGGAAGCTGGAGCAGGTGCCATGGAGCAGCCTGGAGATTCGAGACGGCACCTTCCGGCTCCACATCCCAGATGGCCGGTTGGTCCTCACCGACCTCACCGTGGCCCCTACCAAGGGGTACCGAGCCGACCTCACCGCCAACCTGGTGTTCTGGTACCAGACCCTCGAGGACCGGACCGCCATCGAGTGGCGCGACATCCAGCTCGGGCCCGATACCATCGCGATCCCGCACCTGTTCCTGGACTCGGGGCTCCTGCACGTCAATGGTTCCGCCACAATCCCCCTGGACGGGGACCTGGTGGCCGACCTGTCGGCCCGCGCCGATCTGGATGACTTCAACACCCTCCTCAAAGACCCACGCGCCGTCCATGGGCTCGTCAACCTCGATGCCCACGTCTTCGGGAGGGGAAACCAGGTGACCCTGGACGGGGTGGTCCTGGTCGACCAGTTGTCCCTGGACGTCACCGGGATCCAGGTACCGGTGCTGCACTACGAGCTCGGGGACCTGGTGGCCGCGTTCTCCGCGAGCCGCGCGGGCGCGCAGATCGAGCGCCTGGTGCTGGACACCGGTGCGGGAACGCTCGAGGCGTGGGGGTGGGTCACCCCGGACCTCGAGTTGGAGGACGTGCGGGTGATCGCCGAGCGGGTGAGCCTGGAGCACCTGCTCAAGTCGATGGATGCCGCGCCCACGCCGTGGGTCGACTTCGATGGGGACCTGGAGGCCATCCTGCAGGGGACCTTGAACCCCCTGCACCTGGAGGGGCCCTTCGAGCTGGTGGTCGCGGACTGGAATGTGGGCGACCGGTCCATCTCCGACCCCGAGGTGCGCCACCTGCTCGAGATCCCCCACGCCTACGCCAAGGGCAACCTGGTGATCGAGTTCGATTACGCCCATATCGTGGCACCGGTGGTGCGGGGTCCGAACAACTGGGGCAGTGCAAACGTCCTGATCGGCTTCGGACCGAAGGGGCCGCTCGACCTGCGCTGGGACATGGCCCACACCGACCTGTCCGACTTCAAGCCGCTGGGGGACGTAGAACTGCGCGGTGTGGGCCGCATCGCCGGACGGATCGCCGGTCCCTTCAACGGACTCAGCCTGGAGGCCGACGGGGACGTGGAGGGGTTCGAAGTCACGGGCATTCCGTACGCCGACCACCTGGTGACGCCGATCCGATCGCCCCACATGAAGACCATCGAGCTTCCGGGCGCGCGCGCAGTGATCGGCAACACCCGCTACGCGGGCAATTTCATCCTCGATTTCCGCGACCCGATGTCCCTTTACACCGACATCCTGGTCAGCGAGGGCCGGGCCGAGGACCTGATCCAGATGTTCGTCGACCTGGAGGGGATCCGGGGCGACCTGGAGGGCACCCTCACCCTGTCGGGCCCCCTCATGGACATGGACGGGGAGGCCCACCTCACGTTTTCCGACGTGGACCTGTACGGGGAGCGCTTCCCCTATGGCGAGGGCCACGGCTACATGGACACCGGCGTCTTCACCCTCGACGATCTGAGGCTGCTCCGCGACGACGGGCGAGCGGGGGTGATGCTGCGTGGCAGCGTGCAGCGCGAGTACGCGCTGAACATGGAGGTGGTGGGAGATGGGTTCCGCCTGGAGCACCTCGACCACCTCACCGGGCTGAACCTCCCCCTCTCTGGACGCGTCTCCGTGGTGGCACGCGTCGACAACAAGATCTATGACCCCGCACCCCACGGCCGGCTGCTGGTCACCGACGTCCGCTACTCCGGCGTGCCGGTCGGCGACTCGGCGGTGAAGTTCCAGACCACCAACGGGGTGAGCCACTACGAGGGGAAG
>JAFDJI010000241.1 GCA_019307545.1 Deltaproteobacteria bacterium
GCCGGAGTGGATGTGACCTGGTTGAGTTGGTCGGTGGACCGGTCCCAGGTGCGCACGTCCCCGTTTCCGGTGTCGTCCGAGATGAAGGCCAGCTTGTTGCCGTCCGGGGAGATGGCCGGGAAGGTGAGCTCCCCCGGCACCTTGGTGTTCGCCAGCATCTCCGCGGCCGAGGCACCCCCGGGCGAGGCGAAGTACAGCCGGAGCTGACCACCCGAGCTCGAGCCCTCGAACACCGCGATCCCGTCCTTGTGCCAGGTCGCGTTCATCACCACCTGGCCCGAGGCACCGAAGCCACTCCCGGTGCCAGGCAGCTTCACCTTCGTCGCCTCTTTGGAGATGTCACCGCTCAGCTCCGCGAAGTACATGTCGATGTCACCGGCGAACCGGTTCACCTCGAAGGCCAGGAACCGCCCGTCCATGGACCAGGAGGGGTTCTCCGCGTGCCCTTCACCCTGGAACCGGACCTCGCCGGCCTGACCGACAAGCGGCCAACACAGCAAGGCGGCCACCGCGGCGAAGGAGAGTCCGCGGACCGTTCGGTACATAGCTGCGAAACTCATGGGCAGTCTCCCTTTGGGTTCGCTCGGAATACTCAAGCAATTCGTTCGAGAAAAAATTCCAGTCACTCGCGGAATCGGGGTACCTGCGGAACAACACCGACCCGCACCCCGAAGCCGATGAAGCTGCGATGACTGTCCGTCTGCCAGACAGCCCACAGCTCAGGAACACCCTGGAAGGGCTCCAAGTCCAATAGACCGTACGAAGCCGTAAGCTTCAGGCCGCCCGCCCAGGATTGCCCGTCGTAGACGATCCTCTCGTTGGGGTGCGCGGCGGGATCCTGGCCGATGTCGAACCATGGGGCCACCCCCTCGCCCTGTCCGCCCAGGCGTCCGTAGACCGGCCCCAACCCAACGCGGAGCATACCCGGGGTCACCAGCACCGCCAGGTAGCCATTGTAGCTGTGGAGCTGGTCCTCGCCGGTGTACAGGTTGTGGTAGTCGAAGGAGACCGCCACCCCGAACTCGCGGGTGAAGCCGATCTGGTACCCTAGCTCGGCCGAAAAACCAGTGCCCGCGAGGTCGTCCGGGTGGGCTTGGTGCTTGTCGTTGGGGTGTAGGACGGGGTCGGACGGCGCGCCAGAGAGGGAGTAGTTGGCGCCCACGAGTGCCAACGGCCCGTGGTACACGATGAGACCCTCGGTGGACTCGCTGTTCTTCACCGAGAGCACGATTTCCTGCCATTCCGGGCCCGGCTCGACCGTGAGCTCGACCTTCTCCTTGGCCTTCTCGCCACCGATGACGTAGGCGCCCTGGGGCAGCATGCCCTCGAAGGCGCCAGACTCCATGGCCACCATCGCGGCGTACTCCACGCTCTTGCGCTCGTCGGGGGCAAACGGCATGGCCGGACGGGTCAGCATGACCTCCCACCGCTCGTTGCCGACGAGTCGTACCCGACCATACCGGGAATCGATGGCGGCGACCTCCTGCTCCACCTCGGGGTCCGCCTTGACCTCCTTCGCCCGCATCAGCCGCCGATACACCTCGTAGGTCTTCCCCAGGTTCCGCGCGGATTGCGCACCCAGGGTGTGGGTGGTGAACTCGAGCGGGATGCCGAGCTCGATCAGCTCCTCATACTTCGCCTCCACGCCAGGCCAAGCGTTGCGCTGTGCCAGACGCTTCATCTCCTCGGTGAGGCGGAACTTCTCGGCTGCTGCATCGGCAGACTGGGCGTAGGACACCGCGGGCGCGAGCGCCAAGGCACCGACGAGACCGGCGCATGCGAGCCAGAGCGAGAGTGATACGATTCGCGGAAGCATCCAGAACCTCTCAGTTGGCCGTCGACTGGGCCAGATCGTGCTCTCCCCAGGGGTCGAACAGCATTCTGGCGTACGGGTGGGTGGGTTGGCCATCGGGGAATGGTAGCTCTTCGATGACACGGCCTTCCAGCATCACCAGTCCGCGGTCGCAGTACTCGCGTGCTTGGGCCATGTCGTGGGTCACCAGGATACAGGCCGCCCCTTCGGGCAGATTGGTGATCAGGTCCGCCAGGACCTCCAGTTGGCGGTCGGGATCCAGACCGCTCGTCGGCTCGTCCGCCACGATCAGGACCGGGTCGAGCGCGAACACCCGGGACAGGGTCACGCGGCGCTGCTCACCGCCGGACATCTCGCGGGGCAGCGCATGCAAGCGCTCCCCCAGGCCGAGGCGTTCCAGCATCTGGAGTCCGCGCTCCTCGGCTTCGTCGCGACCGAGGCCACCGAGGACCGTGAGCGACTCCACCACGTGCTCCAAGGCGGTCTGCTGCGGATCCAGGGCGGACAACGCGTCCTGTGGGATGTACTGGTAGCGTGCGCGCAGCGGGCGGCGCTGGACCTCGGTGAGGTCGTGCCAGGTCCTTCCCTCCAGCATGATCTCACCGTTGGTGATCTCCTCCAGCCCGAGCACACAGCGGGAGACCGTGGTCTTCCCCGAGCCAGACTGCCCCACCAGCGCCATCACCTCGCCCGCCTTCAGGCTGAAGGACACCTCGCGGACGGCATGCACATGCTTCTTCGGGCTCCACGGGAACGTGCCCGGGACCACGAACGTCTTGGAGACGTCACGGAAGTCGATGATGGCCGCAGAATCACTCATCATGCGCCTCGATGCGCACCACATCATCTGCGATTCTGGCCACGGTGTCCATGTTGTGGGTGATCAGGAGCAAGCCCACTCGGTGCTCCCGCGCCACTTCGACCATCAACTCGCTGACCACCCTCCGCAACACCGGGTCCAGACCGGTTTCCGGCTCGTCCGCAATCATGAGTGGTGGGTTGGGGGCGATGGCAATGGCCAGCGCCGCACGTTGTGCCATCCCGCCCGACAGCTCCCTGGGAAGCGCCGCCGCGGCGCGCGGGGGCAGGCCCACCTCCTCGAGCACTTCCCGAATGGCCATCCCCAGATCGTCGGGTGCCGTCTCGCGGCGCTCGATGGCCACCTCGAGCTGGCGGCCGACGGTGCGTCCCGGGTTGAGCGCCGAGGAGGCGGACTGCGGCGAGTATGTGACGTAGCTCCCCCGGTACTGGGCGGTCTCGCGGATCAGCCGCTTCTGGGCGGCCCTGCCCTTGCCACGCACCCCCTCGTACCAATCCCGATCGGAGATCCCCGGGTAGCGCAACGTCCCCCGCATCAGCCCCGGGTCGACGTCCAGCACCCCCATGACGGCGCGGGCGGTCAGCGATTTGCCAGAGCCCGACGCCCCTACCAGCGCGGTGACCTTCCCCTTGAAGATGTCGAGGTCGATGCCATCCACCAGCGCCCGCTTCGGGGTGCAGATGCACAGGTCGCGCAGCTCCAGGAGCAACCCTTCGCTCATCGCGACCTCGCAGCCAGGCGGAAGCTCTGCGCCATGAAGGCGACCAGCGCCACCAAGATCAATCCGAGCCACATGGCGTGGGCCATGGGCACAGCTGCCACCAGCCAGGTGTAGCCGTCGTAGAGCAGACTCGCCCAGGAGTAGACGCTGTCGGGGTGGGTGAAGGCGGGCCGCCGCTGGCTCACCGCCAGGTAGGAGAGCGCTATCTCCAGGAACACCACCTGCATGACCACTTCGGCCCCCTGGCGAACGATGACCGAACGCAGGTTCAACCAGGTGATGTGGTACAGGTAGATGCGCACTGCGGTGAACCCGTGGGCCCGGAGCGCCTCCACGAAGCTCGCGCCGCCGAGCCTGCCCGCGGTGGTGGCCGCCTCGTCCATGGCGCCGGGCGCGGACAAAACCGCCCAGGTGAGGCCGATGGGAAGCAGGCTGCGGTAGTCCGCGGGCATGGCGACCGCCACCACCAGGATCACCACCAGCCGCGGTAGCGCGCCGACCAACTCCTGGAAGAGTTGGAGCGCGGTGTCCACCCACGCGTACCCCGCGCACCTCATGACCCCGGCGATGATGGCGAGCACCATCACCACGAGCCCAGAGAGGACCGAGGGAATCGCGACCACCTTCGCGCCCTGCAGGGCAAACTCGGTGAGCGGGATGCCCATGTCGTTGGTGCCCAGAGGTGGCGCATCCAGCGGCCCGAGGTACCTGGCAGAGAGGTCCGGGTGGGCCACGAAGTCCGGAGCCAGCATCGACCCGATGACCAGCGCGCCGAGCATGACGAGCCCGATGACGAGCCAGACCGTCCGGCTGGTCGCTCCCCGTCTCATGCGGGCACCGCCGGAGCGCGTCGGACGTACATGGCGGTCATCACCTCAACGAAGGCCTGGAACAGCAGCAGAAGCGACGACAGCACCGCAAAGGCCCATGCGGAGGCGAGCACCACTCCGAAGTCCTGGAGCAGGGTGCCGTCCCAGAGGAGATTGCCGAGCCCGGAGATCTTCAGCACCACCTCCACGATGACCGCACCAGAGAGCAGGTGGAGAACCCGGGCGCGGAACTGCCCGACCAGGGCCGGCAGCACGTTGGGGAGCGCGTTGCCCAGGACGCTCTCCCCGCGCAGGAGCGCGATCCCGATGTAGCGCTGGTTCATCTCCGCCTCGAACACCGAGCGGGTGCCCACCACCGCGCCGGACAGCGCATTGTCGGCGATGCCCAGCACCACTGCGCCGAGGATCAGCCGCAACACCGCCGGCCACCCCTCGGTGGACAGGGCCCCGTAGTTGATCTCCACCACGGCGGCGAACACCAGCGCCAGGATCACCGCGGGCACCAACCCCAAACCCTGCAGTACCGGGTCGGCGCGACGTGGGGCCCAACCGACCGATGCGGCCACCCCGCCGAGGACCAGTGGCACCATGGACAGCAGCGCAAGTGCAGCCGTGGCGGGCATGGCCTCTGCCATGAGCGACCCTACCGGGAACCCCTGCGCCACCCGCCACGAGGTCCCGAACTCCAGGTGGAACGCGTCCCACGTCCACCACTTGTAGAAGAACCACGGGCCGTGATCGAGTCGGCGGGCCGCAGCCAACTCGTCGCCACCGGTGCAGAGTTCTGGCGGGCACACGATCGCGACCGGGTCGCCGGGGAGCGCCCACAGGATCACGGTGATGACGGCCGGGATCAGCAGTGGGAGGAGTAGGGCCGCAATGGTGCGCACCAAGGGGCGTATCCACCAGGTCAACTGACGAGTTCCTCCTGCCCGGTTCCAGAGCGGGCACATAGTAACAGCACGGATGGGGCTGCGATCCCGCTACAACCAGTTGTGCCGCACGTACCCCGAGCAATCCCCTGCCCGGCTGAAACCGGTGGCGGCGCTACCGAAGTCCGTGCGGCTGGGCCCCTACTGGAACTTCCAGCCGTCGAACTCGGTGAAGTAGAAGTACGGAGTGATGGTGTTGCCGCGGATCTCGTTCCGCCAGGCACTCTTGGTGTCGAGCTTCCACAGGAACAGGTAGGGCAGGTCCTCGGCCAGATAGGCGTGCAGCTCGTGGTAGGCGTCCTGCGCCTCGGTATCCGTGCGCGACCCGTTGTAGTCGGCGAGGATCCGGTCCACTTCGGGATTGGAGTAGTTGAAGATGTTCAGGCTTCCCTGACCCTGAGCGTCGCGGGTGTGGAACAGGCTATTGACATCCTCGACGATGCCGAAGGACCACTTGCCGATGAGCAGGTCGTAGTCGGTGAGCTGACCGGTCACCGCCTTCCGGCTCCAGTCGTCCGAGGTCACCTTGTACACCTGGCGGTTGAAGCCGCCGGCCTGCAACTGGTTTCCGACCTGGTTGAGCAGGTCTCGGGCCTCGGCGTCCAGCGGTGCGTTCATGCCCAGCTTCAGGGTGACGGGCTCGCCCCGGTACACCCAGATGCCCGCTGTCTGCACCGCCCCGGCCTCGACCATCAGCTCGCGGGCGCGGGCCCGGTCCGAGCGTTCCTGGGGCTTGATCGCGCGGTTGTAGTACGGCGAGCTGCCGATGAACGGACCGGAGATGAACTCGCACGGCGGGTGCGGGTCGTCCGGGTCTACACCGATGGTGAGCTCCCTGAGCTCGCTGCGGTCGAGGGTGAGGTCGAGCGCTTGGCGCACCTTCCGGTTCTCGAGCGCCCCGCGGTTGTTGTTCACCGCGAGGAACCACCAGGTACGCAGATCATAGGTCTTCAGGGCCACGTCGTCGGAGGCCGCCACCTCGGGGCGAAGCGGTGGGGGTACCGTGATGACCCCGTGCACGCCGGCCGCGAGCAGGGTGCGGATCTGGACAAAGGGGTCGCCGCCGGGCGCCTGGCTGAGCACCTCGATCTTTGCGTCGTGGTGCACGTTGGGTATGG
>JAFDJI010000936.1 GCA_019307545.1 Deltaproteobacteria bacterium
TCGACTCAGGATCATCGGCTATAGCCCGGCCGTAACGAGCCCACCCCAAGCACACCGAGCAGGCTGTATTCACCCCTCACCACTTCAACATCAAAGGAGCTCTCATGACCCGACGGATTCACTGGCTCGTTGTAGCGGCTGTGTTGGGAACGCTGACCGGATCTCCTCCCGCCACGGCGGGGTTGGTGGGCGACGAGGTGGGGGTCACACTCACCAACCAGCTCGCACCGGGCTTTTCGAAGCCGACGGCCGTCGTGGGTCCGAGCATCGAGTTCGCCAAGACTTGGTTGGAGGCCGGCGGCACGGCACCCGTCCTGCTCTCCGTGGATCTGGATGAGTACTCGGTGAAGCTCACGTATCGGAGCTACTGGGAGACTGCGTTCAACCTGGGGATCATCAGCATCGACATCACGGACCTCGATTGGGTGGGCGCGCCGGGATCCGATCTCTACGCAGTCGTGCTTCGCAGCTCCACGTTTCCGCCGGGCACCTTCGACGCGGTCACCTTCGCCGGCAGCTGCATCCGCATGGATCTGAGCGATCCCAACCTCGTCCGCTGGGCAGGATCCGACTGGACCGCGACCTTCGATCTCGTGCCGGTGAATGCGCGTGCTCTCGAGCTCGTCGTGAACAGCACCGCGGACGACGCGGACGAGACCCCGGGCGACAGCGTGTGCGAGACCGCGGCGGGCAACTCAATCTGCACCTTGCGCGCTGCGATTCAAGAGGGTAACGCGCAGGGGTCCGCGGCATCGTGGTACCCGCCGAGGACTATGTGCTGAGCCTGGCAGGGCGCCTAGAGGAGAGCGCGGCCTCGGGCGACCTGGACATTACGGGCGACCTGGTGATCCTCGGTGACAGCATCGAGGGTACGGTGGTGGACGCCGATGGCATCGACCGCGTGTTCGACGTACATCCGGGAGCGAATGCCATCCTCTCGAACCTCACCGTCACCGGCGGGTTCGTGACCGACTCCTGCCCCCTCTGCCTGGGTGGCGGGGTGCGAAAGGAAGGCTCCGGGAGCCTCGCCCTCGTGAGCACCTGGCTCACCGCAAACCGCGCGAGCTATGGGGGAGCCGTCAACAACACCGGAAGCACCATTGTGGAGGGCACGGCCCTCTCCCTGAACAACGGGACAGAGGGCGTCGGGATTCGGAACATGGGCGGAACCTTTCACTTCATCGACAGCACGGTGGACAACAACACTGGAAACTTCGGTGCGGGAATCGAGAACACTGGCGTCATGGTCTTGAGGGGGAGCGCGGTGACCAACAATATTTCCACAGGGCGCGGCGGGGGGATCGAGAACCTCGGAGGCCAGTTGGCGCTGATCAACAGCACCGTTGCGGGCAACGTCGGAAACACCACCGGGGGGGGCTTTACGTAAGCAGTGGACTGGTGGAGCTCGCGAACACGACCATTGCCGGCAACGATGCATCCAATGGGGGTGGCGTGTATGTGGAACCTGCGGGCACGCTCGAGGTCCGAAACTCGATCATCGCGAACAACATTCATCCAACTACCGCAGACCCCAACAACTGCGAGGGCACCCTCGACTCCCTGGTTCACAACCTGATCGAGACCACCGCGGGATGCACGATCCTCGGCAACACCACGGGGAACATCACGGGCGAGGACCCACTGCTCGATGTCCTGGCGGATAACGGGGGCGAGACGATGACCCTGGCACTTCTAGAGGGCAGTCCGGCCATCAACGCAGGCGATCCCCTGGGCTGCGTCGACCCGGACGGCGTGCCGTTGGACAAGGACCAGCGTGGCATCCTGCGGCCGTCCTACCGCAGCCCAGATTGCGATATGGGTGCAGTGGAGGCGCTCCCCGAGCTGTCGATTGGGATGCTCCAATGGGCGGCTCTGATGTGCGTCACGGTACTGCTGCGGGGTCGTCGCCTGAGCCTCTGAGCTCGATCCGCATTGTATCTTCGGATCGATCTCAAGAGGCCGGGGCACTCACTCTGTGGCCAAAGTGTGTCGAGCACAGGAAGTCCAGGCTGCGTTCCCGGCTCCACGCCCGAGTATGGGTGTCATGTCAAACCCCTACGGGGACCCCGCTGCCCGGGACGCCATGGGTGCC
>JAFDJI010000242.1 GCA_019307545.1 Deltaproteobacteria bacterium
AGTAGGCTCGGCCTGCTGGCATGCACCTGGTTGGCGTCCTGCCAGCCAGGACACGCGCCGCAGGAACCCATCGGCTGCCCCGTCCCGCCCGAAGAAGGCGAGGGCTACGTGGGCCCCGTCCGGTGCAGCAGCCAACTGCTCGCCGCCGGGGAGGGCCGCACGACCGACTGGGCCATGGCCAACCAGTTCTTCCATGTCGTGATCCGCCACCCCCAGAGTGCCCTCACAGTGCCGGGGCTCGGGGGTGGAACCCTGATCGACGCCGCACCATGGGGCTACCGGGACCGCTTGCACGAAGCGATTCCCCTGGTGACGGGAGGGTGGCTCGACGTGGAGGAGTTCGAACCCGGGGAGGATCGGATCCGCATCGCCGGGACGGTGGTCTCGCTGCCCGATCGCCCGGCCTCGGCGGAGGGTTCCTGGGCCGAGGTGTCCTGGGTGATCGACCCGGACCTGCCGTGGCTGCGGATGGAAGGCGCCGATGGAATCTACGTCCACCCGGCCCTGGACTTCGACCTCATCGACGGGCAACTCTGGGAGACCGTCGTCTACGGCCAAGATGGAGATGTGGACACCGACCTGGGCGGCGCGGTGCGGTTCGTGGGAAGTTCCGGTCTCCTGATCGAGCGCAGCAGCGTCGCGCCTTCGTACCTGTCCTCCGACCTGCACGTCCTCAGTGGAACCGCGACCGAAGCCGATACCCTGGCCCTGTTTCGGGATGGGGAGTTCGCCGGACGACTCCATTTGACCGAAGACGCGTTTGATCTGCTCGTACCGGAGGATATCGACGGGGTGCGTGCAGAAGCGCCGGGGCATGCCCCCTCCGCAACCGTGCCTCCCGGAGCCGGCTTGGACCTCTCCCTCGGGCCAACCGGTCGCGTCGCGATCGACATCGCCTGGGATGGCCATCGGCCACGCCCGGTGCAGGTGATGTGGTCCGACCGCGTCGGCCGTTCGGGGACCGTGGTCCTGCCCGCCACGGGGGGCGAGCTCGACCTCGGTGCGGGCAGGTTCGAAGTCACCCTGTCGGCCGGTCCGAGCGTGATTCCGCGCACCCTCGTAGTGGACGTGGAGCCGGGGGAGACCGCCCGCCTGGGTGCCCTGATGTCGGTGCGGTTCGATCCCGGATCCCGGGTGCTCGCAGACCTGACCTGGCCCGGGTCTCGTTCCCGAAGCTGGCGCGGGACCGACGCCGAGGCCCTACGCCAAGCAGTGGGAGAAGGCCTGGGTTTCGTGGTGGTCACCCCCGAGGACGATGTCGCTGGCGTCAGCGCGGATCCGGCCGAGTTGGCCCACATCCGCTGGAGGAACGGCACGCTGCTCACCTCCAATGCCGGATGGACGATCGCCGCCTGGCCCTGGGTTCCTTCCCCACGACGGGGTGGTCACGGGGTGGTGGAGGTCCGAGGGATGGGTGCCGCGGATGCGCTGGCTGCGGCTTGGGGCGGGGTGGCGACCAGCCGCTTCACCGTCGTGGACCTGGCCTGGTTGGAGGAAGTGGGGCCTCCATGGGAGATCGCCCCACACCCCGACTTCGTGCGATTGGAGCACCCAGGGGCGGAGGGTCCGAACGGCGGGGCCTGGGATGCCTGGATCCAATGGCTCGACGCAGGCGTTGCACTGGTGCCCGTGGGCCGACGCGCCTGGGTGACGGTCGACGACCTCGACGTGATGGGCGCCGAAGACGTCGAGTTCGGCCTGGTACGAGGCCATGTCACCGCGACCAACGGACCGATGGTGACCCTCACCATCGACGAGGTCGGCCCTGGCGAAGTGGTCTTCAGCCCCGGCGAGGGGCGACCGAGCCGCATCTCCGATCTGATGGCCCATGTAGGCGTGGCATCTGCCGAAACACCCCTCGACCGCGCGGTCCTGCTCGGTAACGGCGGCGAGGTGCTCGGCCAATGGAGCCTGGACGCCGGCCGGCTGGACACCACCCTTCGCGTCCCATCGAACAGCCACTGGATCATCGCCGTTGCGTGGTCGACTACCGGCGAAGCCTGGGCCACCACGGGCCCAGTGTGGATCAGCCCACCCTGACACCCGCCCGTCTAGATGCGGAACCGCCGCACTTCGTCGATCATCGCCTCGACCCCTTCGATGGGGGTACCCGGCAGGACGCCGTGCCCGAGGTTGAACACGTGGCCGGTGGAACCCGCCGCGTCCAGGATGGCGCGGACCCGGCGCCGGATCTCCGCGGGCGGCGCGAACAGCGCGACCGGATCCAGGTTTCCCTGCACCGGGATCGTGCCGAGCCTGCGACGCGCCTCACCGATCTCCACGCGCCAGTCCAAGCCGATGGCATCGGCCCCGGTCTCGGGGAGCCAGTCCAAGAAAGCCGCACAGTCCCGGGTGTAGTAGATGCGGGGGGCGCGCTTGACCCGCGCGAGGGCGCGCTGGACCGAGGGCAGGGCCCAGCGAAGGTAGTCAGCAGGTGCCAGCACCCCGGCCCAGGTGTCGAAGAGTTGAACAGCGGCCGCCCCGGCATCGATCTGGAGTTGGAGGTAGTCACCAACGACGTCCGCGAGCAGGTCCAGCAGCCGCCCCGCGAGATCGGGCGCGCTGTAGATCATTTGCTTCGTATGGAGCCAATGCCGGCTGCTCCCGCCGTCCACCAGGTAGCAGAGCAGGGTGAAGGGTGCGCCCGCGAAACCGAGGATGGGCGTGTCTGGCCGCACCTTGCGAAAGAGGCGGATGGTCTCCGGCGCCACCGGGAGCGCCTCGGCCACGTCGGGGCGCACCAAGGACGCCACGTCGCTGGCGCTGCGCACCGGCTCCGGCACCCGAGGGCCCTGCCCGCCCTCGAACTCCACCGTCCGGCCAATCGCCTCCAACACCACGAGGATGTCGGAGAACACGATGGCTGCGTCCAGCGCGAACCGGTCCACGGGCTGGCAGGTGACCTCGCAGGCCAGTCCCGAGTCGTTGCACAGCTCCAGAAACCCCACTCGCGAGCGGACCTTCTGGTACTCCGGAAGATATCGGCCGGCCTGCCGCATGAACCATACGGGTGTGCGGTCCACGACCTCGCCGCGAAGTGCCCTGAGAACGCGATCATTCATCGAGTGTGGCCCCTGGGTGTAGCGGACGGGCAGCATACCTCGATGCAGGTGTTGGGGCTGGCACACACGACGGTTGGGGGTAAGTAGCGTGCCATGCGCTGGTTTCCCGCCCTCCTCCTGCTTGCCGTTCCGTGCGCTGCCGAAGCCATCACTTCGCCACAGCAGGGTATCTACGCAGCGACCGGCGGCGGGGTCGTGCTGGACACCGCCGCTCCGGTGGCGGTGGGACCGGCTTGGGACCTGTCCATCGGCTGGTGGACCGGGCGGTACGACGGCGTGTACGCGCTGGGGCGCTTCACCGGTCTCGGGATCACGGTGCGCCAGGACTGGGAACGGGGCGCCCTGCGCACCGCACCGGCGCTGGAGGTCCGACGCGGCACGGATGTCCTGGTGGTGGCCTACCACACCTTCCTCTCGGTCGGCCCGGTGTTCACCTCCGGGGCGGTCGGGGTCGAAGGCCTCCTGGGAGTTGGGGTGAAATACCGATTTCAACCCCACCTGGGGGTCGGGCTACGCCTCGGCGCCGGCGCCGCCTGGGTGGAAGACGTGCGCGCCCGCGTCACCGCCGATCTGGTGATCGAGTTCGCCGCACCGCTGAAACGCACCGACTGAGGCCGAGCACCCCGCCTGCTACCGAGCGCCCGCTACTCGTCTGGGGGCAGTTCCTCGAGCGCGAACTGGTCCGGATCGGGGATGGGGCGCTCGCAGATGAAGTGCCCGTACAGCGGCAGGTAGGCCGGGTCACCGACGCCCGGATTGGCCTCCTCGGGGGTACCGAGACACCAATCCCCCGCCGCGTCCACCACCAGGGCGAGGTAGAGCGTGCCAGGGTCGTAGGTGCGACTCGTATCGCAGAGCCGCTGTAGCGCCGCGATCTCCGCATCGTCGTCGATCCATGCGCCGGTGGAGTCGCGGTAGCCCCAGGTGTGATCGGTGGGATGGAACCCCACCCAGCCAGCATAGGCCTGACCGGACGGCAGCGCGTCGATGAGGGCGTTGAGCTGCGGCTGGCTCTCGACCGTGGCCAGGTGGCCGCACTCCGCGGCCTCGCCGACGCAGCCACCCCAGCCCCACGGCCCACAGGCGTCTTCGGCGGCCGCCGGCCACACCAGGTCGGTGTCGGCGTGGACGACGATGAACTCGCTCCCGTCGATCAGCGCGGTGAATTCAGTGAGGTCGCTCGGGTCGGAGGCGTCGTGGTGCACGAGGTGCTCCGGACACAGTGAGCCCGTGCGCCCGGTAATCTCTGGGGCGTCATCGTCGTCGCAGTCCCGGTTGTTGCGCGCGGTGCCCGGCGGGGGAGTACAACTCTCCTCGCCCGCGGCTTCGGGGTCACCCCAGAGGTCCCCGTCGGAATCAGTGAAGTAGAGCTCGCGTTCACACGCGGTGTCGATCCCATAGGCCTTCCAGTTGCTGCCACAGGCGGGCAGCATGGCGGCCACGACGAAAAGCAGTCCGATACGCACCGTCTCACCCCGGGGAAGCGGAACGGTGTGACTTTAGTTCAGAAGGCGCTGAATGTCTCCCCCCATTAAGTATGCCCTCCTACAGCGGGAGGTAGAGGTCCAGTGACACCCTTCGCGTTGCTCCTGGCCGCCGTCGGGCTCTCGACCGCGGGTGAGCTGTCGATCCCCCACGAGAAGTACAGCCTCGAGAACGGGCTCGAAGTGATCCTGGCGCCCGACGACTCCACCCCGATCGCCTTCGTGCAGGTCTGGTACGGCGTGGGCTCCGCCGACGAGCGCCCGGGGCTCACCGGGTTCGCGCACCTGTTCGAACACCTGATGTTCCAGGGTTCGGAAAACGCACCGGGGGAGTACTTCCTCCCCCTGCAGGAGGTGGGCGCGGAGGTGAACGGCACGACCTCCTTCGATCGAACCGAGTACCACGAGCAGGTCCCATCCCAACACCTCCCCCTGGCGCTGTTCATGGAGAGCGACCGCCTGGGTTGGACCCTCCCCGTGCTCGACCAGGAGACGCTCGACAACCAGCGCGAGGTGGTGCGCAACGAGCGCCGCCAACGCTACGAGAATCGGCCCTACGGGGAGGTCCGCGTCGACCTTCACGCCGCGGTGTGGCCCGAGGGCCATCCCTACCATCACCTGACCATCGGCAGCCACGAGGACCTGGAGGCTGCCGACCTGGAGGCGGTGCGCGCGTTCTTCCGCACCTGGTACGTGCCCAACAACGCCTCCCTGGTCATCTCCGGCCACTTCGACCGCGAGCAGACCAAGGCGCTGGTGGAGCAGTATTTCGGGGTCATTCCCGCCGGCCCCGAGCCGCCAGCGATCGAGGTCCCGCAGGCCCGGATCCCCGAATCGCGCGAGATCCGCCACTTGGACGACGTCCCCGAGCAGAAGGTGTGGATGGTGTGGATCTCCCCCGCGCTCTACGCACCCGGTGACGCCGAGTTGGACCTCCTGTCCAGCGTGCTCTCCGATGGGAAGGACTCCCGGCTGTACCGGGAGTTGGTCAAGGAACGCCAGATCGCCAAGGACATCGCGGCGTACCAGTCATCGATGGGGCTCGGCTCGATGTACTACATCACCGGCACCGCCGCGAAGGGACACACCACCGACGAGATCGTGGGTGCGGTGGACGAGGTGCTCGCCGAGGTCCTCGGCGTGGCGCAGCCCACCGAGGAAGAGCTGGAAGCGGCCCGGGCCCGGTTCGAGGTGGGCTTCTACCACGGGCTCTCCACCATCGCTGGCAAGGGTTACACCCTCTCCGCATACAACCATTACGCCGGTTCCCCGGACTACCTGCAGCGGGACCTGCAGCGCTACCTGGAGCCGGATGCGGCGGGGGTGGTGGAGTGGGGCGCCAGGGTGCTGCGCCAACCCCGGGTCGTGCTGCACGTCTGGCCGGAGGGGAACTGATGCGCCACCCGACCCCCATCCTCGCCTTGGCCCTGGTCGCGGGGTGCCCCAAGACTGCGCAGGTGGAAAGCGCCCCACCGCCGGCGGAGCAGGTGCGCGTTGTCCCCGGTCCCCTGGCGACTCCGGCGTTCCAGATGCCAAAGACCGAGACCCGACAGCTCTCCAACGGGCTGGGGGTCGTGGTCGCCACCGACGAAGAGCTGCCGATCTTCGACCTGCGCCTGGTGTTCCGGGTGGGCCGGTATCTCGACCCCGAGGGGGAGGAGGGTCTGGCCTTGGTCACCT
>JAFDJI010000937.1 GCA_019307545.1 Deltaproteobacteria bacterium
GGGGACTCGCCGACTGCTGTTGACCCGACTCGGGGAAGGGCGGGTCGACTTTATCTATGACAACGAGGCGCTCACCATCTGGCCGCTGCTCATAGAGCACGGTAATCGCTTTGACGGCTGGAATGCAGTGGCCCACGGGGCACTTCGCCGCACGCGCTCGCGACTCTCGCGGGGGCTAGACGCAGGGAGTTTCCCCGAGATGCCGGGCAGTCGGCTCGTGGTCGATGTAATGAATCCCATCAAGGGCGACTACTCCTTCGTCGACTTGTTGAAGCCCGAGGACGCCGGAGTGCTGCCGATCCTGGCCGGCTTGGGTGCCGCTGGCGTTAGCGATGTGTGGCAGGTCATGAAGGGCTACCGGCAGAGTCAGAGCGTCGACTACGACGAGGAGTACGAGCCGACGGACGAGACCTACATCGCCGAGATCCCGTCCGAGGAGGAGAAGCTGTTCGCGCTCGCCGAAGACATCGCCGCCGGCGGTGATGCCACTCAGGTTAGCGTCATCGACCACAGTGGACTTCGGGACATGGTCACCGGCACTGTGCGCAAGCTCCGCCGCAATGGTCTCAAGCAGGCGTTCCAGTTCGAAGTCGTAGAGCAGCGCCATCGCCGGGCCTTCCTCGTGGACAACGAGGATCCAACGTACCTGAAACCGGCGAAGGCCGCCGCAAAGCGCGGCTTCAAGGTGGTCGTATTCGGGCACAGCCATCTGGTGAAGCGCGTGCAGCTCAATGCTGACGCCGTGTATCTTAATACAGGCACCTGGGCCGACCTCATCCAGGTGCCGAAGGCGGTGTGGGGCGATGACGAGGTGAAAGCCGAACAGGTGCTCGACGAGTTCGTGAACGATCTGGAGAAGGACGATGTCGCCAGGTGGCGGCGTTCGCTTCCCACATATGCTAAGATCGAGCTTGACGGAAACGCGGTAGAGGGCGCTGACGTGTACTTCGCCGACAACGACGAAGTCGTCACTGACGACCGGATCGAGCGCCGCCTCGAGCAGAAGGGGTGACGGATGAAGGGATTCCTAAAAGCGCTGAAGGCCACCAGCGTCAAGATCGGCGGGCCGAAACCCGGCACGGGTTATCTGGTCGCGCCCAATCGCGTCGCCACCTGCCATCACGTGGTCGACCTATGGGAAGAAGGCAGGACCTACGAGGTGGAGATCGGCTATCCGGACCCGATCGTCTGCGAGGCCCGGATCGTCAACAGCGACAAAACAACCGACTGCGCGGTCTTGAGCGTCGAGCCCGCGGTCGAGGTCGCGCCCTTACCCCTCGCCAAAGAGTTGGAGGTTGAAACCTATTGGAAAGGGTTCGGCTTTCCCCACTCAGCCGGAGGGGTAGGGATTTTGTTCAAAGGCGAGATCCTGGATCCGAAGACCAAGGACGAGACGGGCCGCCCCATCATCCAGCTGTACTCTGAGCAGGCGGGTGCCGGTGCCGCGACGCCTCTGGTCGGATTCTCAGGGACGCCGGTGGTCGTGGACGGTGCCGTGGTGGGCCACATGATTCGCCATGTCGGAGACCCCAACGACCGCAAGCGCCCCGCCTTCGGTGTGATATACGCTGCACCGATCGAGGGTGTGGAGGCGCTCCTCGACGTTAAGCCCTCGAAGCAGGCCATTCACCCGGCCAAGCTCGCAATGGCGAGCGGGTTCGTCGAGGAGATGAAAGAGCGTGGTCCCCAGGAAGCTCGTGAGCTCGACGCCTCCGAGGACAAGACGCTTCTCGCGGCGAGGATACTGATCGGTCAGAACCGTCCCAAGATCGCATTGGAGGTGCTCGGGGCGGGAGAGCGCGGGGATCTGCGGGCAAAGCAGATGCTCGCCCTCGCACTGGCAAAGTCCGGCGAGACCGACAAAGCCATCGAGCTGCTGCAAGCGTTGGTGGACCAGGGGGCCACGGATCCCGAGACCCTGGGCCTGCTCGCGGGTCGTTACAAGGACAAATGGCGCGACAAGGGCGACGAGGCGGCGCTGCGCAAGTCCTACCAGATCTATCGTGACACCTTCGAGCAAACCGGCGACTCTTTCAACGGCATAAACGCCGCCGCCACCGCCCTGTACTGCGGCGAGCCGACAGAATC
>JAFDJI010000938.1 GCA_019307545.1 Deltaproteobacteria bacterium
TCGCTATCTCCAACCGGCTCCCCTCCATCACCTCGGTCTCGATCACCCCGAGTGCCGCCTACACCAACACCACCCTCACCTGCGACCCCGACGGGTGGTCGGACGACGACGGCGACGCCGAGGACTACCAGTATGCGTGGGAAGTGCAGTACGACGGGAGTGGCGATTTCGTCACGGTCGGCGGGGACACGAGCACCCTCGCCACCACACACTACGAGCAGACCGATGTCGTCCGGTGCACCGCAACCCCCTGGGACGGGTATGGCACCGGCACCGCCGACGACGCGACCACCACCATCGGCAACCGCCTTCCCGGCACACCGTCCGTGAGCATCACCTGGATACCAGAGGAGGGGTCGGACAACATCGTGTGTACCATCACCGACTCGATGGACGACGACGGAGATTCGCTTACCTTCCAGTTCACCTGGACCCGTGACGGCGTGGCCTACACCGGGTCGACCACCACCACCACCCACAGCGGGGACACCATTTCCGCGCTGCTGACCAATGGCTGCGAAGAGTGGACCTGCGCGGCCGCGGCGAACGACGGCTATGGCACCGGGTCGTCATCCAGCACCGACTACACCTTGTGTGAGGGTCCCGACCGACCAGTCCACGCTGGCCCAACAGATCGATGTCGTGCGCTTCACCAACGGCCCACCCACCGGCGTCAAGACCAACGATTTCGACCGGCTCGCATGCTACCGAGGCGTCACCGGGTCGAATGTGATCCAGACGGACATCGATGTGCAGGCGGGGGACATCATCGGCATCCTGGGCGCCCGCGGCACCTCGACCATGTACAACTCCTATGGAACCGCCTATCCGACGGAGATCAACGGCTGGCCGACTACCCTCACGCGCATGGTGTATGACGGATACCTCCACAACACCCTGGCGAAGGACCTCTGGACCCAGTCCAGCTACTACGGACGCGTGGAGATGTGGTACACGACCCAGCAGTGCCCGCCCGCCACATCACCTGCTGTCGGCGGCCCGATGTCCCGGTACGGGTTCTGCTGGTATATCGCGGATGGGGGGAATACCTGCGACAACGTCTGTGCGGCCGTGGGAGGGGAGAACCTGGCTTATGAAGCCGAAAACGCATGGCCCGATGCCTGCACCGCCGCCCCCACTGGGGACGATATCGTCACCGACCTCTTCGTCCGGGGCAATGAGGGCGGCTGGACAGGTCCTGGGGCCGGCAACGGCTGCTGGTCCCTGGGATGGGGGTGGGGAGCCGACGACGGCGAATACTATGGTAAGTGCACGACCGGAACTGCCCACTGCGGTGCTTACCCGAGCGATCCCAACGGGTATCCAGACTTGATGCCGGTGTGCCCGTGCTTCCAGCGTGCCATCTTCGGGCCGGAGCACACCTTCGCCGGGATGACCAGCGAGCACTTCATCACCCAAACCAACTGCTCGCCCGGCGGAAATATCAACGAGGACGCAGGCTATTTCTGCGAGAGCTTCTATGGACCAGACTGCTTCCCTCGGATTGGATACGTCGCCCACACCACGCCCTACAGTACTTACCCGAAGATGCACAAGGTGAGCGGATGCACTTCCAATGGCACCGCCATCCCAGCGACGTGGTGCATGGATGCTGCGGGCGCCGGGCAGCAGTGCAAGGTCGGGAACTGGTCGGAGAACACCGATGGCGTAGGCAACATCGTCTGCGAGTGCTACTGACCCGCGGGAGCGGATCGCCGCCGCCGCACCGCCAGAACCCACCACACCACCAACCCCAGGAACCCCAACGCCGCCAGGCCCGTGTACCGGCGTGCCCTCCGGAGGTAGGTGGGCTCGTACCGCACGACCAACTCGTGCTCGCCGGCGATCACCGGAATGCCCTGCACGGCGGCGTTCGCACGTAGGGCTCGCCGCGGGTTCCCTCCGCCGGTGACCCGCCACCCCGGATACCACGCCTGGGAGAGCACGATGATGCCGGCGTCGCCTGTCTTGCGGAGCCGTATCGACCGCAGATCCCTGGAGAGGACCTCCACCTCGCCGATGCCCCCGCGATCGGTCGCCTTGAGGATCGAGGGGGTGGCCGCGAGGAGGACCTTCGACCGCGGGTCGACCTCCCCCTCGGCAAGCTGGCGCACCACCTCCTTCAGCACCGGCAACACCTGCCAATCACCCACGAACCACGCCCGGGGCAGCACGTCGGTGTTCTCGTAGATGTAGAGGTCTCCTTCGTGCACCAACTCCAGCGACGTGTAGCTCAGCGGCCTCTCCGCGAGCACGTAGCGCACCTGAAGCATGTCGTAGACCGGGGATTCGAGTGCGCGACGGTCCTCCATCGGCTCGAGGTGCCAAGGGTTTCGGTGGCGTCCCGGGTCGATCGCCTCCATGAGCCCTTCCCAGACCCTGACGTGCATCGGGCCGAACCCATGGATGTCCTCGATCCCGTACACCGTGGGGGTGTTGGCCGGGAAGATCCGGTGCTCTCCGGGACCGGGCCACCCGCCCAACTTCGCGATCCGGAACGGCTCCTCTACCTCTTTCAGGAAGGTGATGGCTGGTGTTTCGCGGAAGTACCGGTC
>JAFDJI010000939.1 GCA_019307545.1 Deltaproteobacteria bacterium
CCCACCCGGACGTGCGGGTCTGGTCGGTCACCGATGCCGACGGGAAGCTGGTTGGGCTGTGGTACTTCGACCCCTACGCCCGCCCGGGCAAGCGCTCCGGGGCCTGGATGAACGCCTATCGCCAGCAGGAGCGCTTCCGCGGCGAGGTGGTCCCCATCGTCTCCAACAACAGCAACTTCGTGAAGGGTGCCCCGGGCGAGCCGGTGACGATCTCCTGGGACGACGCTGAGACCCTGTTCCACGAGTTCGGACACGCGCTGCACGGCCTGCTGTCCGACGTCACCTACCCGTCCCTGTCCGGTACCAGCGTGGCGCGGGACTACGTGGAGTTCCCCTCCCAGATCAACGAGCGTTGGCTGCTGACCCCCGAGGTGCTCACCCGCTTCGCGCTCCACGCCGAGACCGGAGAGCCCATTCCTGACGAGTTGGTCGTGAAGATCCGCGAAGCGTCCACCTTCAACCAGGGCTTCGAGACTGTCGAGTACCTCGCGAGCGCGCTGGTGGACATGAAGGTGCACCTGGCCGGCGACACGCCCATCGACCCGGATACCTTCGAGCGGGAGACCCTGGTCGAGATCGGGATGCCGAAGGAGATCGTGATGCGGCACCGGATGCCGCAGTTCGCCCACCTCTTCTCGAGCGCCAGCTACTCCGCGGCCTACTACAGCTACCTGTGGGCCGACACGCTGACCGCCGACGCCGCCGAGGCCTTTGTGGAGGCCGGTTCCATGTACGACGAGGCCACCGCCGCGCGGCTACGCAAGCACGTGCTCACGGTCGGGGACACCATCGATCCGGCCGAGGGGTTCCGTGCCTTCCGCGGGCGTGACGTGGAGATCGACGCGCTCATGCGCGACCGAGGGTTCCCGGTGCCGGAGGACAGCGCCGCCCCAGCCGAGTGATGCATCACCAGTAGCGAAGGTCGACGCCGCCGGTGTCGAAACGGGAGGGAGGTGTGCCCGTGTACTGGCTGCTCTCATGCCTTATGGTTGGGGGATGGAGGGACCCATGCACACCAAGCACCACGCCAGCATATTCGCCCTCGCGGCGGCCCTGCTCCTGGGAGGCTGCGGCGACAAGCTGATCGTCATCGACGAGGCCGCGGCCGACTACCGCCTCGACGAGATCGACGCGTCGCTGCCGCTCTGCGGCGCCATGGACGTCGGCACACCCACCCGCGCGATGCGCTCCGCCGTGGGGCAGATGCAGCAGTTTGCCCGGTACACCCGCCTCCTGTCCGGGTCGAAGGGCCGCATGCCTCCCATGCTTCCGATGGCCGGTGTCGGCTCCACGGGCACCTGTGGGGGGAGTCTCGACGTCACGTTCGATCACGGCGGTGGGGACACCGACTACGTCCTCGCCTTCAATTCGTACTGCATGACCAGCAGTGACGGAGACATCGTCATCAACGGGGTCGTCGAGGCGTTCGAGGACGGCAAGCCCAGCCCCATGGGGCCCGTCGTCGATTCACTCGAGATGGAGACGGACGGGGAAGTGGAGATCGTCCACAACGGCGAGACCATCCTCGCGACCATCCGCGGGGACCGCACCGAGTACGGTATTCCAGCTGCCGGAGGCCCGGGGATCCCGGACGCGGAGAACCCCAATGTCAGGACCCTCCGCGAAGCCTCCGCGGTCTTCGTCGACCACGACAACCGTGAGGACTACATCCGCGACGTCCGCATCGAGCGCACCGGCGGCACCAGCGCGACCGTGACCATCCTCGAGGGCGAGGCGGGCACCAAAGGTGTGGGCCGCGTCGACATCCGTACCGCCGCAGGCGACCCCCTGGTCATCAACGTCGGCGGGTCCCGGGTGGTGAGTGGCACGGTGGAGCTACTCGGGGCCGACGACACCATCATGACGTTGCAGCCGAGCTGCACCCAGCCCGGTGTGATCGACATCACCGTGAACGGGGCACCCTACGACCAGGCTGCGGACTGCTCCACGGCTCTCGGGCCCGCTGCCGAGGCCGTGGTCGCGATGTACAACGCGTTGCCGCTCTACTGACCGGCGTCCATCGCGGCCTGTGTTAGGGTCTTGGCCGGTAGAAAGGGTGTTTCGAAGGAGGAAGTGATGTCCGAC
>JAFDJI010000940.1 GCA_019307545.1 Deltaproteobacteria bacterium
CGCACCTGGCATCCCAGCCAGAACTTCCAAACCTTGCCGGACGGGCGCCTCCTGCTGCGGCTGCGGGTGGCCATCACGGTGGAGTTGGCGACCTGGGTGCTCGGCTTCGGACCCGATGCAGAGGTGATCAAGCCCGACGACTTGGTAGTGCGTATCGGGGGCCTGCTGCGGGAGGCGGCGCGGCGCTACCCAGAGCACGTGGGGTGAGCGGGGCGCTGCTGGCGGCCGATCCCTGGGGGGATCCACTCGAGATCGACTGGAACCGGGCGTGGGCCCTGCACTGCCAGCGGCGAGGCGTCGCGAGCCTGGGACGGGAGCCGTTCCGCGCCGCGCTTGCTGTCCTGGTGGATCGCGTGGCTGCAGTGCTTTCCGGCGAGGCCTTCACGCCGGATGGCGCGTTGAGGGAGCTGGCGGAAGCCCTCGGGCTCTGGTCACCGCTCCCGCCGGACCCGCGGCGCATGGCGCGGGTGACGGCGGCACCCACCCTGTGGGCAATGGTGCGGGTGGCCACCGACATTGCCCCCGCGATGGGCGTGGAGGGTCCGGACCGTTTGTTGGGGCCCTGGGTCGAGGGGTTGGAACCCCGAAGCACGAAACACCTGGTCGTGCTGCGCCAGGCGGTAGCCGCGTCGTGTTTCGTCGCGGTGGAGGGTGATCGATGGGGCCGAGCCCCCTTCCTGCAGTGGGTGCGCCGCAAGCCCCACCCGGCTCTGGGGGAACGGGAGGCCTTCAGAGCGGTGGACCGGGCGCCTGCGACGGCCTGGCGGCTCGTCGAGCAACGGGGAGGGCGGTGGGTGCTCGAGGACCTCGTCGGGATCTCCCACCGCGCCGTCCCCGACGCACCGGTGTCCATTCCTGAGCTCGCCTCGGTGGATGGTGGAGGCGCTCCTGGAGACCTGTTGGTGGCGCGAGTGGTCGCCACCAAAGAGGGGTGGGTTGCCCCCTTGGCGCTGGCGGTGCGGGGGATGCCCGATCTCGAGGTGATCCGGAGCTGGGTGAAGATGGAGGGGCTGCTCTACAACATCGACCACAAGCTCCCCTCGCTGGACGAGCTTCTCCGGGTGCGACCCCATGTGCTCGTGCGACGGGTGCATGAATGGGCGTGGGTGCACCGCTCCGCCGACTGACTTCCGGTTTCGCGTCCGACCCGATCCGCGACACCCGCGTCGTGATTCGAGGCACCGCGTGGGGTCTGCCGAGGCGCCGAGAGACGCGGACTCGCCATCGCCGCGGTTTGACGCTCCTGGCACGCCCCTTGCTCTATTCTTCCCCTCCCGGGTCCCGCTCGGTTGACCGCGGCCCGAACGAACCGGAGGAACCGATGCAACGCGCCGATCACCTTCTCACCCGGCGACTTTCCACTGCACTTGCGCTCGGTGCGCTCTTGCTGGCCACGGCCTGCGAGCCCGAGCCCACGATTCGCGAGGACCGCGCTGTCACCGCGCGCACCCAGGACATTCCCGCCCTCGTCGATGGGAACAACGCGTTCGCGGTCGACATCTACCAGCAGGTGACCGCGGGTGAGGACGGCAACGTCTTCCTATCGCCGTTCTCCATCTCTTCCGCCCTGGCCATGACCTACGCCGGCGCCCGCACCACGACTGCCGAGGCCATGCAGGACACCCTCCACATCACCCTCGACGACGCCAGCTACCACGCTGCCTTTGGCGCCCTGACCCGGGACCTCGACGGCGAGTTCGCCGGGCGCGCCTACCAACTCAACATCGCCAACCGGCTGTTTGGGCAGACCGGCTACGAGTTCGGCGCGGAGTTCCTCGCCATCAACGCGGATGATTACGGCGCTCCGATGCAGGATCTGGACTTCTACGCCGACCCCGAGGGCTCCCGCGAGACCATCAACGAGTGGGTGGCGGACCAGACGGTGGACAAGATCCCCGAGCTGCTCAAGGCCGGCATTATCACCTCCGATACGCGGCTGGTGCTCACGAATGCCATCTACTTCAAGGCCTTCTGGGCGACCCAGTTCGACCCGGACGAGACCTACGACGGAACCTTCCGCACCCCCTCCGGCAACGTCACGGTCCCCCTGATGAACATGGAGACCGAGGTCGAGTACGCGTAC
>JAFDJI010000941.1 GCA_019307545.1 Deltaproteobacteria bacterium
CGGTGTCGGTGTCGGTGTCGGTGTCGGTGTCCGAGTCGGAGCCGGTGTCGGTGTCGGTGTCGGTGTCGGTGTCGTCTTGTGCACGATCACAACCTGCGAAGATCAGGCCGAGTGCCAGCGCGGTGGCGAGGGTGAGTTTCATGGTGCGCGCTCCTTCTGTAGAGGCTCGATCTACCACCTGCGGGGGGCGGCCCGCACCCGCGCCCCCCGAGGTCGCACCACAGCCCCGCTTTGGAGATCCTTAAAAGGGCCCTGTCTGACGGGCATCGGGGCGCAGGTGGGGTAGGATCCGATTCGCGTGGGGATAGACTTCGCGGCGAATCGCTGCAAGGGATACTGATCCCCGGGTCCCGCAATCCCTGTCCAGGCATGACCACCGAACGACCCGACCACCTGCCTCCGGGAACGCACCTCGGCGACCATCTCAAGGTCGAGGGCTTGGTCCGCCTTTCCGAAGGGCGGATGTTCTACCTGATGAACGACAACCGGGAGGACCGGCCCACCCGTAGGTGCTGGGAGTGCGGCCACCCCGACACGCCGCGCGAACAGGCCGAGTGCGGCAACTGCGGTGCCCCCCTGAAGGACCGACGGTTCCTGGTCTCCGCGCGCTGGGACGAGGAACGCTTCGAGTACTACCAGCGCTTCTCCCGGCTAGGGCTCAAACACCCGGGGCTCGCCCCACCCGTTGAGGTCATCACCCACGAGGGGCAGCTCTACTCGGTGATCCAGTACAACGGCGAAGGGTTGATGCTGGACGAGGCGGCTCCGCTATCGAACCAACGCATCCTGGACCTGGCGCAACGGGTATCGGGCACGCTCGCGTTCCTCCACCACAACGGGGTTCGCCTGCAGGACCTCACCCGGGCGAACCTCCTCATCCAACCCGACAACACCGTGCGGCTGTTCGACCTGGAGGTCGCCTCGGTGAACGGGTCACCGGTGAACGAGGAGCAGCGAGGGCACGAGATCGCGTTTCTCGGAGAGGTGCTGAGCCGGTACTGCGACGTGGGTGCCGGTTCGCTTTGCAGCTTCCTCCAGTCGGTCCGCGAGGGAGAGTACATCTCCCCTGCGTCCTTCGGGCGGGCCGTGGAGAAGCGGTTCGACGCCTTTGCCGCCGAATCCTACCCGTCGCTGGCCAGCGGCATGTCCGATGTGGGACTGGTCCGCCAGCTCAACGAGGACAACTGGGGTTGGCGCAAGATGTCCGACCGCGCCACCCTCTACGTGGTCGCGGACGGAATGGGTGGGCACGATGGGGGCGAGGTCGCATCGCGGGTCGCCGTGGACACCATCTGCCAGGGGGCCACCGAGCGAGAGCAGGAGACCCCGATGGGTCTGGACGCGATGGAGAGCCTCCTCGACGAGGCCTTCCAGACCGCGAACAACACCGTCAAGGAGGAGGCGGAGCAGCGCGGAAGCGACATGGGGACGACCCTGGTCGCGATGCTCGTCCTCGACGGGCGCATGGGGTTCATCGCAAACGTCGGTGACTCGCGCGCCTACCTGCATCGCGGCGAGGAGCTGTTCCAGGTGTCCCGCGACCACTCCCTGGTGGCGAAGATGGTGGAGCGGGGACGGATCACCGCAGAGGAAGCGCGCACCCACCCGCACTCCAACATCCTGTTGCGCACCGTGGGCACCGAGCGCGACATCGACATCGACATCTTCCGGGTGGAGTTGGAGTCTGGGGACAAGGTGCTGCTTTGCAGCGACGGGCTCTGGGGCGAGGTCGAGGATCGGGACCTGGAGAGCCTGCTCAATACCTACGAGGACACGCGCATCGCGTCCCGCGAGCTGATCCGCGCCGCCCATCACGGTGGCGGCAAGGACAACGTTACCCTGCTGGTTGTGACCGTCGAGTAAGCACCATTCGTGAGCCCGGCGTCAGTGGCGTCGGAGGGCTTGGGCGTGCTTGAGCGCGTTCGCTTGAAGGGTCGCTCGTGAACGTCCTCGTGCTCGTGCTCGTGCGCGTTCGCTTGAAGGGTCGCTCGTCCTCGTCCTCGTGCTCGTGCTCGTGCGCGTGAAGGGTCGCTCATGAACGTCCTCGTGCTCGTCCGCGTTGGCGTGAAGGGTCGCTCGTG